>DATHXP010000400.1:0-4570 GCA_035459605.1 Halomonas sp.
CTGCCGCCGCCCAGGCCGCTGGCCGCGCGGTTGCTTGCCCCTCCTGCGGCCCCGCCGTTTCTCGGTTGGCCGTTGGTGCCCAGGGTGCGGTGCAGGCTGTTCATGGAGCCCTGCACGCTGCCGCGAACGCCGGCGGCCCGCTCATCGGTCAGCGACACCGCGGTGATTCCGCTGATGCGCTGCTGGGTGCCAATCACCGCGTCGCGCGCATTGACCCGCGACGTGATAGGCCCAGCATGGCGCTTGACCCGGTTGACGGGCGCCGACTCAACGCGGCGCAGAATCACGACATCGCCGGGCCGAACGCCGGGGTTCAGCTGATGCCCTGACCCGCTGCTGTCAGCGCCAAAGGAGGGGCCGCTTAGCGTGCCGGCCAGCAGCACAATCCCCGCCGCCTTGGCCAGCGCGACCCCTGCCGCCCTCGCTTCCTGCCTGATGCCTGAACGCCTGATCATCATGTTCACTGCCCTCGCCAGGTGGTTACCCGCGTATCCTGCTGGTTGTTATGCCCGCTGGAGAGCGACTTACCGCTACCGCTGCCGCCGCCGCCCCTTGCGGGATGCTCATCCCAGAGAATGACGAAGCCACCGCCGCTGTCGGCGCTATCGTTCAGCGCACGGGCATCCACGTAGCGACCGCGGATGGAGTCAAGAGCCGCATCATCCAGACTGCTGAGCGCATGCTCTGCCGCCGGTGCTAGCGCAGAAGAGGCTGGCGCAGAAAAGGCCGGATCGCTGCCGCCGCTGAACTCTTTTGAGAACTCTTTGTTTGAAAATTCTGTGTTTGAGATCTCTGTGCTTAAGGAATCCGCATGGACTCCCGGGGCGACCGCCGCCAGCGCGGCTGCCAGCAGGGCAGCGCCGAGGACGGCGCGCGATTCAATTCGCGCTGCTGGATCACGCTGTGCGACATGGTGTTCGTTCATGGCACCGCCCCCCGCTGAATGGCTTTGTCATATTGACTTACCAATAGCAAAGCAATCCTCGTGCCAAGAATCACAAACTGTTGTTTTGTATAATCTTTTTAAAGAATACGAAGAGCTTTTGAAAAACCAGGGCAGCGGAAACTGTTAACCTGATGTAACAGCTGGCCGTAAATAGAGGGATCTTGCTCACAACCATAAAAAAACCCCCTGTATATCAGAGGGTTATGTTTAAATCCGTAAAGTGTAACTATTGTGGAGCGCCGCCTTCCTGTCTCATCGCGCGAGGTCAGCAGCGCGCTGAGGAGCTTGAGAGCGGTGCTCTCACAGGGCGCCCAAAACGAGCCAGGCCCGCTCGAAGCGAGCGGGCCTGGTTAACAGAGACGAAATGTTAACTATTTGAAATAAGGGGATTATAAGACTACGGCGGTGCAGTGGGTTCCTTTTTATCGACGTCTTTTCGGCTGTCCGCGCCTTCGCTCTCGCGTGAAATATTGTGCTTTTCCATCAGTCGATAAATTGTCACACGCGATACGCCCAGCTCCTTGGCGGCAATATTGACCTGGAAACGGTTGCGCCCCAGCGCGGCCCTCAAGGCCCGATACTCCGCATCATCCCTGGCCTGATCCAGCGTCATGATATGTCGCGGCAGGTTGCGCCGCTCAATGCCCAGGTCCGTTGGCTGAATCAGCCTGCTCTCGCACATCACCATCGCTCGGCGGACTCGGTTGATCAGCTCGCGAACGTTGCCCGGCCAGTGGTAGCTGCGCATCACAGCCAGCGCCTCGCGGGAAAACCCCTTGAGGCCCGCCGACTTTTCATTGATAAATCGCTTGAAGAAGAAATGGGCCAGCACTTCAATATCTTCGGGGTGCTTGCGCAGCGGCGGCACGTTCACCTGGAGCACATTGAGCCGATGGTATAAATCCTCCCTGAAGCGGCCTTCCTTGACCGCCTTGGCCAGATCCACGTGGGTCGCGCAGATAATCCGCACGTCCACATCGATCTCCTCCAGCCCGCCAACGCGCTGGATGCTGCGTGTCTCAAGCACTCGCAGCAGGTTGGTTTGAAGGTCGAGCGGCAGATCACCGATCTCATCAAGAAACAGGGTGCCGCCGTGGGCCGCTTCAATCCGTCCGATCTTGCGCTGATCGGCGCCGGTGAAGGCGCCCTTTTCATGGCCGAACAGCTCCGAATGGATCAGGTTGTCAGGAAGCGCGCCGCAGTTGATGGCGTGAAACGTCTTGCCCGCGCGCGGGGAACGCTCGTGTATGGCCTGGGCCGTCAGCTCCTTGCCGGTGCCCGACTCCCCGTGAATGCACACCGAGGCATCGACGGCGGCGACCTTGCGAATGGTCTTGAACAGCTCCCACATGGCCGAGGTCGTGCCCACCATCTCGTGCTCGCCGCTATCGGCGCTGTCGGGCGGCGTATCGTTTTGCCATTCGATCTCCCGGCGCTGCAGAAGGGAGAGGTTGGCCGCATTGACCAGCATCGGAAAGATATCGGCAAAGGCCGCGGGCAGTACGGCAAAGCCAACGCCAAGATCAAGCACCAGACGCCGCACCTGGCAGTCGTCCGCCAGCGCCTCGCTGATCAGCACCATCCAGGGCAGCTTGTGCTCGATCATGGCGACTTCTACCTGAGTCAGCCACTCCGAACTGGCATCCTCGATCACGACAAGCCCTATATCGACGTGCTTTTCGTTCTTCAGGCGCTTCTCGGCAAAGTCTATTTCCGGCTCCAGCCGCAGCAGGCTGCAGCCTTTGGCTTCCAGCTCTGAGGCAAGAGAGCCATGAGAAACCAGCTCATTGGCACCAAGGCACCAGATTCTTGTCGGTAGCTGCTGCATCGCCCCCCCTATGTCAACGAGTCCTTCCTCTCCATTTCCCAACAGGCAAAGCGGAGCTTCCTGTCAATTAACGGCCGCCTATTCACCATACACGAAAAGACGATTGGCGCTGTGTCTATCGCTTTATATCTGTATAACTCTTTTGTTTCACGACCAATTGGGCTTTCGTCCTTGCGATATCGCAAGGTTTACTCTTCAACACGAAAGGGCGATGCGAGCATGGCCGCTTGGCGATACCTTTCCACGGCGACCGACTCTTCTCGACAAAAGCGCTCAACGCCCTCGTGCAGGCGGGCATCGGCTATCCGGTGCAGCGAGGTGAGACGCTGCGGCAGGAAACCGCGGCTCAGCTTGTGCTCTCCCTGAGTGCCCGGATCAAAGCAGCGCAGACCGCGCGCCAGGCAATGCTCGATTCCCTGATAGTAACAGGCCTCGAAGTGTAGCCCGTCGCAAACAACCTCGCTGCCCCAGTAGCGCCCAAACAGCGTGTGGCTGCCCTGCAGGGACAGCGCAGCCGCCACCGGCCGGCCGCCATGCCGGGCCTGCACCAGCAGCAGGCTCTCGGGCATGGCGTCAAGCAAACGTTGAAAGAAGTTCAGATTCAGATAGCCCTGCTGGCCTCGTTCGAGATAGGTCAGCTGATAGCAGCGATAAAAATGCGTCAGATCCTCGGGGCTGATGGCGGCGCCTTCCAGCCGCCTCAGCTCGATGCCCTGCTCGGCGACTCGCCGCCGCTCGCGGCGGATCGCCTTGCGCCGCTTTGAGGTCAGCGCCGACAGAAAGTCGGTGAAATCCGCGTAGCCGTCATCGCGCCACTGAAACTGGACGCCGCGACGGGCGATCAGCTCGGGGCAGGCGGCCTGCCAGCACGCCACTTCTGCGGCCTCGGCGTACAGCAGGTGCCAGCCGGAGAGCCCCTGGCCATCCAGCGTTTGCAGCAGCTTGCGCCGGGCGTGCAAGGGGTCAACGCCATCCGTCAGCAGCAGGCGCGGCCCCGGCGCGGGCGTGAATGGAATTGCCGTCAGCGCCTTGGGGTAATAGCGACCGCCGGCTCTGTGCCAGGCGTCGGCCCAGGACCAGTCGAACACGTACTCGCCCATCGAGTGCATCTTGTGATAGAGCGGCATGGCGCCAACCAGCCGACTTCCCTGATACAAGAGTCGATGGTGCGGTATCCACCCTGTCTGGGGGCCGACCGCCCCGCTCGCCTCCAGCGCATGCAGGAATTCGTGGCGGATAAACGGATAGTCATCCCCGGCCAGGGCGTTCCAGGCCGCAGCCGAAACGGCTTCGATGGAAGAAATTTTCGCGGCATCAAGCGTCATCATGGCCTCGTATTCTATTGCTGGTATCGGCAATTCGGCGGTCGTCTGGCATCCGGCAGCCCAGCCGCCGGCGGAACCTGCCTGGCCGGGCCCTGGTCGTTGACTCATCCAGGCAAACACACAACGGCTGCACAACGCGATAGAATCCAGACGACGCAGCTACTATCCCAGTGTTGTTTAATCACCACTGTAACGATTATTCAGGGCGCCGCAGATGATAGCGTCGCCCGCGCCATGCCAGGGAGACCCGAGTTCATGGTCAGTCACGATCTGCTGGACCGCATCCGCCGCCGCCTTGATGAGCTGAACCGATCCGAACGCAAGGTCGCCGACGTGATTCTTGCCGATCCCGGCAGCGCCACCGGCATGAGCATCGCCACGCTGGCCCAGGCCGCCTCAGTAAGCGAGCCCACCGTCAATCGCTTCTGCCGCAGCTTTCACGCCAAGGGCTACCCGGACTTCAAGATCAAG
>DATHXP010000401.1:0-3406 GCA_035459605.1 Halomonas sp.
ACGTAGGCCACGCCCATGTCCCAGGGGAAGCGAATCCAGCAGTCCTGGGCGACCTCGGTCAGGTACTGGTCGACCAGCGGCCGCCCGTCCGGCTTGGCATAGATCGTCACGAAGTGCGCCTTGGGCAGCATCTCGCGCACCTTGCGTGCGGTCTTGCCGGTATCGACCAGGTCGTCGACCAGCAGCCAGTTTTCGCCGCTGTGCTCCACGCCCTTGAGCACCTCCAGGCTGCTCTGGTCCATGCGGTCGTAGCTCTTGATGCACACGGTATCGATCAGCCGCACGTTGAGCTCGCGGGCGATCAGCGCCGCCGGTATCAGGCCGCCCCGGGTGATGGCAACGATGCCCTTGAAGTCGCGCTCCACCAGCTGCTGGCAGAGCTCGCGGACGTCGCGGTGCAGCTGGTCCCAGGAGACGATGAAATGCTGTCGGTAGCGTTGGCTCGTCATCGGTCGAATTACTCGTCTTCGGTGAAGGAACAGACCGCGAAGACGCCAAAGCCCGCTTCGCGAATGCGCCGGGATCCGCCCAGCTCCGGCAGATCGATGATGGTCGCCGTTTCAACGACCTGGCCACTGCTGCGGGTGATCAGCTTGGCGGCCGCCAGCATGGTGCCGCCGGTGGCGATCAGGTCGTCTACGACCAGAATGCGATCGCCCTCCCTGAAGGCGTCGGAGTGCAGCTCTACCTCGGCCTCGCCATATTCCAGCGTATAGGTCTCGCTGATGGTGCGAAACGGCAGCTTGCCCTTCTTGCGCACCGGCACAAAGCTGCAGTTCAGCTCGTAGGCCAGCGGCGCGCCGACGATGAAGCCGCGCGCGTCGATGGCGGCAACGGCGTTCAGATTCATCTCCTGGTAGCGATGCACGAAGCCATCGATCAGCTTGCGAAAGGCCGCGCTGTTCTGCAAAAGCGGCGTGATGTCGCGAAAGTTCACGCCCGGCTGCGGCCAGTCGGGAACGGTACGAATCACGGACTTGATGTACTCACCGTAAATACTCATCGAGGGTCTCGAATCCTTCAGCTGCAAATCAGAAAAGCAAAATCAATCGAACAGCAGGAGCCTGGTCAATCGAACAGCAAAAACTTGGCGGCAAACAGCAGCGCCAGCACCACCACCGCCGGATTGAGATCGCGGAAGCGTCCGGACAGCGCCTTGATGGCCACGAAGCTGACGAAACCCAGGGCGATACCTTCGGCAACCGAGAAAGTCAGCGGCATGGCGAGCGCGGCAATCAGCACCGGCGCGGCTTCGGTAGGGTCGTCCCAGTCGGCATGGGCCAGACTGCCCGTCATCAGCACCGCCACATACAGCAGCGCGCCGGCGGTGGCGTAGATCGGGATCGAGCCGGCCAGCGGCGCGAACAGCAGGCTGACCAGAAACAGCACCGCCACCACCACCGCCGTCAGCCCGGTGCGCCCGCCCGAGGCGATGCCGGCGGTCGACTCGATGTAGCTGGTGGTGGTGGAGGTGCCGAGCACGGCGCCGGCCATGGAGGCGGTGCTGTCGGCCATCATGGCGCGGCCGATGCGCGGCAGCTTGCCGTCCTTGTCCAGCAGGCCGCCGCGGTGGGCCACGCCGATCAGGGTGCCGGAGGTATCGAACAGATCCACAAACAGGAAGGCGAAGATGACGCTGAGCATGGCCACGTCGAAGGCGCCGGCCAGGTCGAGCTTGAGCAGCGTCGGCATGATCGACGGCGGCATGGACATCACGCCGCCAAACTCGTTGTGGCCCAGCAGCATGGAGAGCACGGTGACGCCGAGGATACCGATCATCACCGCGCCGGTAACGCGCAGGTAGGCAAGTGCCGTGATCACGAAAAAACCGCCCAGCGAATAGAGCGCCGCCGGCTGGCTGATATCGCCCAGCGCCAGGTAGGTGGCCGGATTGGCCACGATGATGCCGCCGTTCTTAAGCGCGATCATCGCCAGGAACAGGCCGATACCGGCGGCGATGCCCAGCCGCAGCGACATGGGAATCGAGTTGATGATCCACTCGCGAATGCGGAAGATGCTCAGCAGAAAGAAGGTCAGGCCCGACAGGAAGACCGCGCCCAGCGCGGCCTCCCAGGTGTAGCCCATGCCCAGCACCACGCCGTAGGTAAAGAAGGCGTTGAGCCCCATGCCCGGCGCCTGGGCGATGGGATAGTTGGCCCACAGGCCCATGATCAGGCAGCCCACCGCCGCCGCCAGACAGGTGGCCACAAACACCGCGCCGTAGTCCATCCCCGACTCCGAGAGGATGCTCGGGTTGACGAAGATGATGTAGGCCATGGTGAGGAAGGTGGTGATGCCGGCGATGACTTCGGTCTTGACGCTGGTCCCGTGTTCGGCAAGCTTGAAGCGGTTCTCGATCAGGCGTTTCGGCATGAAATCGTTCCTGCGCGGGGGCAAATGTAGGTGCCCAAGGGTGTGAAAAGCCAAATATGGTACCGGATGCCGCCTTGAATGGCATCCGATCGGTGCTCGAGTTCAGGGCAATTGCAGTTAGCAATATAACGCGGGGCTGATCCGGCAACAGTTCGCCGAGGGGGCGCTGTGAACCCGTCCTTGGGCGCTACCTACGCCATCCATGGCGTAGGACCCCCTCTTCGAACTGTTCCCGGCGCCCCTTGGGCCAACTGCGATAGCCCTGTGCTCGAGTTAAGCGTAACCCTGGCGCTCCGCCATCACCCGCTCGACGGTTTCAACGATGGCCTGGGTCTGGGGGTCGATCTCGATATTCACCCGGTCGCCCGTCGCGCGGTCTCCCAGCACGGTGCGCGCCAGGGTCTCGGGGATCAGGTCCACGCAGAAGCGCGGGCCCTGCCCCGCCCGGGCCGGCTTCACCGCGCCAATGGTCAGGCTGGCGCCGTCCACGCCGATATAGCCCTTGGCAAACAGGAAGCGTCCCAGCTCGGCGGGCACCTCGAACCACAGCCGGCGATTGTTGGGCGCGATATCCACTTCCACGAGCCTTGCCGTCGCCATCACATGCCCCGACATGGCATGGCCGCCGATCTCATCGCCGAAGCGCGCCGCCCGTTCGATATTGACCCGATCGCCGACGTTCAGCTCGCCCAGGTTGGTGGTCCGCAGGGTCTCGCGCATCAGATCGAAGCTGACCCGCTCACCGTCGATGCGCGTCACGGTGAGGCAGACGCCGTTGTGCGCCACCGAGGCGCCGATCTCGAGCCCCTGGCGCATCGCCTCGGGCAGCGCCAGCACGTGGGTGCGAAAGGCCTCGGCTTCCTCGATGGCCACGAGTTCGGCAGTCCCCTGCACAATGCCGGTAAACATGCGCTGTCCCCTTTTTTGGTTGGTATCTGGCTGCCGCTTCGGATTCGATGCCTGATTCGCGGTGGCCCGCCAGTGTAGAAACTTCGCCAGCCCAAGTCCACGTGCCGGCTCAGGGCTATTGCAG
>DATHXP010000402.1:0-3342 GCA_035459605.1 Halomonas sp.
CGGCCGGGCTCCAGAAACTCACCGCCGCTTTCCACCACCTCGTCGAAAACGTTGTCCAGCCCCAGTCGCACGCGAGCGTACTCACCCACGGGATGGGTAACGCCCAGATCCACCACGTGGTAGTCGTTAATCTTGTCGCTATTGGCACTGTCGGCGTACTGGCTGGCGGTATAACGCCAGGCGCCGTAAAGGGTGCTGCCCACGCCCGGCAGGGTGTGCTCGGCCACCAGCTTGAGCAGATGTTCCGGGGTGTCGGCCAGCGCATTGCCGCGATTGCGGCCAGAGCGGTTTTCGCTGTCGAGCCAGGTGTAGCTGGCGCGCAGGCGGCTGTAGTCGCCGGCGCGCAGGTCAAGCTCGGCCTCCACACCCTGAGTCATGGCCTTATCCACGTTCTGGTACTGGGCCACGGTGACCGGGCCATCCTGGTACTCATTGATCGCGATCAGGTCGTCGATTCGGTTGTGGAACAGCGTGACGCTGGTTTCCCAGTTAGGCTGGCGGTAGCTGGCGCCCAGCTCGAAGGTGGCGTTGGTTTCCGGCTGGAGGTCGTCGTTGCCTTCATAACGGCGGAAGGGGCCGGCGGGGATCAGGTAGTCCGAAGTGGCCTTGGAAAGGCCCGGCGCCAGGTAGCTTTCACCGTAGCCGACCTTGAGACCGAAGCCCGTCATGCCGCCCCAGTTCCAGTAGATGCTCGGGCTGATTTCGTCGTCGTAGCGGCTGTGATGGTCGTAGGCCACGCCCAGCGTCAACGCCTGGTTCGGCGTCAGGCTGATGCGATCCTGAAACGTCAGGGTCGTGGCGTTGACGCTGTCGTCGAAGTCCTTATCGTTGCGTGCCACGTTTTCCCGGCGATGCACAAGCCCGGTAGACAACCGGTGATGCTCGCCCAGGCGCCCTTCCAGGCTGGCCTCATAGTCGTCTTCATCGACTTCCCAGTCGCTTGATCCTTCCAGAATATCGGTGCGGCCCTGGGTGGCGCTCAGCTGCAGATCAAAGCCGCCCAGGCGCGTCAGGTAGCGGGTCGAGAGCAGACGACGATCCTGCTCAAGCTCGGTGGTGCGCAGGCCGGCACCGTGGGCGGGGCCGGTTTCGCTGGCCTCATCCTCGCCCAGCAGCAGGTAGATCTCGACACGGTCGGTATCGCTCAGCGCAAAGCCCACGCCGGTTTGCAGGGTGCGGCTTTCAAGTGCCGAGGTGCCGGTAGTGCCGTCGTCGGAAAAAATGGGATCTTCGTTGCGCTCGGACACTGACAGGCTGAAATCGCCGCGGCTGCCCAGCGGTCCACCTACCGCGGCGCTGACCGAGTCGCTTTGGTGGTCGCCGTCGTGGTAACCAAGCTCGCCATTTACGCTGGCCGTCCACGTCTCGCCAGCTTTTTTGGTCACGATATTGATGACCCCGGCCATGGCATCGGCGCCGTATAGTGTGGCCGCCGGCCCGCGAATCACCTCCACCCGCTCGATCCGGCTCACCGGCACCCAGTTGTAGCGGTAAGCCGGCTGAAAGCTCAGATTACGGTCGGTATTGGGCACGCGCTTGCCGTCGATGAGCACCAATGTCTGCTCGGCGGAAAAGCCACGAATGCTTGGCGCGTCCTGGGACACGTTGCCGGCCTTCTGCAGGTAAACACCCGGCAGATTCTGCAGCACCTCCTGCACGCTGGAGGCACCGCTTCGAACAATGTCTTCGGCGCTGATCCGGTCGACGGTACCCGGATGCCGCTCAGCACCGCTGATCCTCTGCCCGGTGACTACCTGGGGTTCCAGCACGACGTCCGACGCCTTAAGTGCGGTACTCAGCACGAAGCCTAGAGACAGAGTGGAAGCAAAGGTAAGGGTCGAGCGCAACGTCATGATGATAGTTTCCAGTCATTGGATGCCATGGATGAACAAGCGAGTACATACAGCAGGCGTAACTGGCTGGGCGCGCAGAGTGTGAGCCCAGCTGGCGACCTGGCCTGCTGATGGCAAAGCAGGCTACCAGATAGAAACCATAATGCAAATGAGAACAATTTGTTTTTATGTAAAGATTCACCAAGGGCCGGAAATACACCAGACCACACCCTTAATGCCCGGAAACGTCAGTTCACTCCAAAGGGAAGAGGGGGCTGCCGATGTCACAGGGCCTGAGTCTGCCCGAGGACGCACTTGACAGGCTCCGCTCCAGCAACATTGACATGCCTACGCCACGGCACCGGGCGCGCCGATGAGATGCTTGCGCAGCGTCGCCACGCCTACTGCTTCAAGAGAAGTTGGAACAGCTCGGGAGGGAGCATCTTGGAGAGGTTGGAGAAATCGTAGAGTACTGGCTTGGAGATGGCATCAATGACGTCGCTGGATTACACGGATCTTCCCGTGTCAATGCACCTGACACGGGAAGATCTCATGATCAGCTTATTGTTAGAGTAGGATTAACTGGATAGCATGAAAGCGAAAGTCGGGCATACGCTTGGCGGTTGGCGGCTACGCCTGGTGCAGAGGACCTCGGCGCACCATGGCCCAGACATGCTCCCGGAAGCCGCTGCCCGGCTCCGGGGCACCCCTCTCCAGCAGCGTGATCCGGAAGTTGGGCTCGAACAGCTCCCGCACCTCCTCTTCCGGCACATGAAACGGCGGCCCGGAGTGCTCCTCACCGGCCGCACGGTTCAGGCTGATAAACAGACCTCTGGCTCCGGGCGGGACCAGCTGCGCCAGATGGAAGGCGTAACGCTGACGGGTCGCCGGCGGCAGGGCAATCAGCGCGGCACGATCATAGAAGGCCCCGATCTCGGCCGCCTGCTCGATATGGAAGTGAAAGAAGTCACCGCACCAGAGTTCAACATTGGCCTGGCGAGCTATCTCGAACCCCGCCTGATGGTAGCGGGAAACGGGCCCGCTCCCCTCGGCGAGAAACTGCTCGACCGCCTGGGGCGCCAGCTCGATACCCAGCACCGGATGGTCACGATGGCCCAGCCAGCGCATGTCGTGGCTCTTGCCGCATAGCGGCACCAGCACCTTAACCCCGGGGCTCACCCCCAGCAGCGGCCAGTGGTGGCACAGGGCGGGGTGCGGTGCATCGCGGTGGAAACCGATGCGCCCTTCGCGCCAGCGGGTCAGCCACTCATTCACCATGACGACTCAGAACCAGCGATCGCGCTTGCGACGGCGGCGCGGCAGATGGGGAACGATCAGGCCAACCAGCAGGCCGGCACCGGCCACTCCGCCGCCATACATGAAGTAGCGCATCAGCAGGTCCTCCTCCTGGGTATTGAGGCGAGCCTCCAGTTCACGCGCGGTCTGACGAGAGTGTTCGGCTTCACTATCCAGCTGGTGGTTGCGTGACTCCAGCTCGGCAACCCTTGCC
>DATHXP010000403.1:0-2127 GCA_035459605.1 Halomonas sp.
TACAGCGGCTCACCGACTACCGCGACGCGGCCAGCGTGTGGGGCGTACAGGCGAACGACAGCCGGCAGAACTTCGCGCTGAACCTGCTGATGGATGAAGAGATCGACCTAGTGACCCTGGCCGGTCACGCCGGCACCGGCAAGACCTACATGACGCTGGCCGCGGCCTTTCAGCAGACCCTGGACAGCCAGCGCTTCGAGCGCGTGGTGTTTACCCGCGCCGCCATTTCCATGAGCGAGGACATCGGCTACCTGCCGGGCACCGAGGAAGAGAAGATGTCGCCGTGGATGGGCGCCTTTCACGACAACATGGACAACCTGCTGCGCGACGAAGAGGACGGCGGCTCGGCCTGGCAGCAGGAAGCCACCCGCGAGCTGCTCGGCTCGCGGGTGCAGATCCGCGCCCCCGGCTTTATGCGTGGACGCACCTTCAACGACACCTTCCTGATCATCGACGAGGCGCAGAACTTCACCCCCAAGCAGCTCAAGTCGCTGATCACCCGCGCCGGGCGCAACACCAAGATCGTGTGCCTGGGCAACGTGGGCCAGATCGACACGCCCTACCTCACCGCCAACACCTGCGGCCTGGCCGCCGTCGTCCAGCGCTTTCGCGACTGGCCCCACGCCGGCCATATCACCCTGCGCAACGTCGAGCGTTCACGCCTGGCGCTGGCCGGCGAGGCGCTGCTGTAGCCCCAGGCTCCTACAGAGAACAGTGCCGTCAAGGTGAAAAGTGGCACGGCTCAGGTTTTCGTAGGAGGCCAACTTGTTGGGCGACGCAGGCCGCAAGGCCTGCCGAAAGTCGCGATGCGCAGTATCTCTCTTACAGCTTCAGGCGTGCGGCCACGTAGTCGGCGTCCTTGTCGCCGCGCCCCGACAGATTAACCAGGATATGCGTATCCTTCGACATATTGGGAGCTTCCTGCATCGCCCAGGCCACCGCGTGGGCGCTCTCCAGCGCCGGGATGATGCCCTCGACCCGCGACAGCGTCATGAACGCCTCCAGGCTCTGCTCATCGCTGACGGCGATATACTCTACCCGCCCCTGCTCCTTCAAATAGCTGTGCTGCGGCCCCACGCCGGGGTAGTCCAGCCCCGAGGCGATGGAGTGCACCGCGGCGGGGTTGCCCTCGGCATCCTCCAGCACATAGCAGGCCATGCCGTGCAGCGTGCCCGGCTTGCCCAGCGTCAGCGTCGCCGAGTGGCGCGACGTATCGAGCCCCTCACCGCCGGGCTCCACGCCCACCAGGTGGACCTCGGGGTCATCGAGGAAGGCGGTAAAGATGCCGATGGCGTTGGAGCCGCCGCCAACGCAGGCGGCCACGTGATCGGGCAGGCGACCGTGGCGCTTATGGAACTGCTCGCGCGCCTCGCGGCCGATGATCGCCTGAAAGTCGCGCACCATCTTCGGGAACGGATGCGGCCCCACCACCGAGCCGATGGCATAGATGAAGCTCTGCGGGTCCTTGAGATACGCCTCGAAGGCGCTGTCCACCGCCTCCTTGAGCGTCCCTGCGCCCCGCGTCACCGGCACCAGCGTCGCCCCCAGTATTTTCATCTTGGTGACGTTGGGATGCTCCTTCTCGATATCCACCACCCCCATATGAATCTCGCAGGGCAGCCCCACCAGCGCGCAGGCGGTGGCCAGCGCCACGCCGTGCTGGCCGGCGCCGGTCTCGGCGATCACCCGGGTCTTGCCCATAAACTTGGCCAGCAGCGCCTCGCCCAGGCAGTGGTTGATCTTGTGCGCGCCGGTGTGGTTCAAGTCCTCGCGCTTGAGATGGATCTGGGCGCCGCCCAGCTGCTGCGACAGACGCCGCGCGTGGTAGATCGGGCTGGGCCGCCCCACGTAGTCGGAAAACAGGCTCGCCAGCTCCTGGCGAAAATCGTCGCGGCGGCAAATCTCCTCGTAGGCGGCGTTGATCTCATCCATTACCTGCTTGAGGTCGGGCGGAATCTGCTGGCCGCCGAAGGCGCCGAAGTAGCCGCCGGCGTCGGGAAGCTGGGCGAAAGAAGATTGGCTCATGGTGTCGGTTTCCGAAAAGCGTGGTTGTCGAAAAGCGTGGCTGTCGTTTGGCGATCAGACCATTATATAGCGCGCCGCCAAGCGGTGTGAATCACCCCGCCG
>DATHXP010000404.1:0-2448 GCA_035459605.1 Halomonas sp.
GGCGCTCGGGATCGATGGCAGCGGCCGGCAGACGGAAGCGGGTCGTCAGCCAAGCGGCAATGGTTTCGCGCAACTGCGGCATGCCCTTGGTCTTGGGATACTTGGCCAAGCCGTGCAAGTGACTGATGAGCGCTTCGGCGATGAAATGGGGCGGGGGATCCTGGGGTTCGCCGATGGACAGGGTGATGGCGGACTTGCCCGAAGGCGGCGTCGCTCCTTCTTTGAGTCGGGCGAGCTTTTCGAAGGGATAAGGCTGAAGACGGTCGAGACGGGGATTCATAATGAATGCTACCTCTTAACTAACTTGCTATAAACTCTAAATAGGCGCCGCCATTTTCGATCGGCCGCCACGGAAATTACATATTATGACTGTAATATAACCACTACCCGCGATTCACTGGCTCAACGGAAAATAGCCCAGGTTTTTGCAGCTTGCGCGCTCGTTCGTCTAGACTGTTAATCGCTCCGCAAACCGGGAGGAAACCTGGAGAACACCCTGAGCGGCTATCAGGTCACGCGGCTGGAGCACTCCCTGCAGTCGGCCGCCCGCGCCGAAGCCGACGGCGCCGACGAGGACATGATCGTCGGCGCCCTGCTGCACGACCTCGGCGACGAGCTGGCGCCCTACAACCACTCCCAGCTGGCCGCGGCGATCATCCGCCCCTATGTGCGCGCCGAGGTCACCTGGGTGGTGCACCACCACGGCCTGTTCCAGAAGGTCTACTACGCCCACCACTTCGGCGACGACCCGCACGAGCGCGATCGCTACCGGGATCACCCCTGGTACCAGAGCTGCGTCGACTTCTGCGAGCGCTACGACCAGGCCGCCTTCGATCCGGACTACCCGACGCCGCCGCTGGAGCACTTCGAGCCGATGCTGCGGCGGGTGTTCTCGCGCACGCCTTTCGATCCGGCGGTGATCGGCGAGGAGCATCCCCTGGAGCCGTGACGGTGCCTGCGCACCGGCCTCAGGCAGGGAGCGGGGAAGCGGCCGCGAGCAGCCAGTCGCTGACCGGCTCGATCACCGCGCTGCGGTGGTGCTTGACGCTGAGCCAGTAGCCGTAGTCCCGGCGCGTTACCCGAGGGCCCAGCGCGACCAGCTGGCCGCTCGCCAGATAGTCCTGAACAAGGTTCGACCAGCCCAGCGCTACTCCCTGATGGGCAAGGGCGGCATTCAGCAGCAGGGCGTAGTTGTGGTAGGCGAAGAGGTCGTCCCGGGGCGCCAGGCTCAGGCCGGCATGCTGACACCACTGCGACCAGTTCAGCCAGCGGAGATCGCGGATGTCCTGGTGCAGCAGCGCGATGCGCGGCAGGTCCGCCGTGGTCAGCGTCTCCGCCAGGCCGTGCTGGCGGGCGTAGTCGGGGCTACACACGGGGAACACGGCTTCACTCGCCACCAGCCGCCCGCGATCCTGCGGCACATAAGGCCCGAAGCGGATCGCCACATCGGCCGCCAGAAGCTCGGGGGCATCGGCACGGTCGATAGGCATCAACTTGAAGTTCAACTCCGGAAAGGCCCGCCTGAGCGCCGGCAGACGCGGCAGCAGCCACAGGTGTGTGAAGCCGGAGCCGGCGGCGATCGCCACCGAGGGAGGGTGGCGTTTGCCATCCTGTATCAGCCGCTCGCAGGATTCCCGAATCTGCTTGAGGCCGGGGGCCATCTCGCCATAGAAGCGCTCGCCCTGGACGGTCAGGGTCAGGCGACCTCCCTGACGGTGGAAGAGCGGCAGCCCCAGCCGCTCTTCCAGCGCCCGAATACGCTGGGAAATGGCCGGCTGGGTGGTGCGCTCCTCGTCGGCGGCCGCCGTCATGGAGCCCAGGCGCGCCGTGGCTTCAAACGCGATGAGAGAGGCCATGGAAGGGGGACGCTGACTCACCTGGACGAGCTACTCCTCATGAACAAATTTATCCTGGAAATCACCGCATCGTCGCCCTCGGTGCGAAGCGGCGGTGCAGGGGCTTAGCATACACACATAGCTGCTCAAGCTCAGCGTCATCAAGGTGGATGATCTCAAGAACGGCTTTTTAACGACGAGAACCTCGCCGTGGCGAGGTCCTGGTTCAGCGAGTGAATGGCGCTCGGGCCGCTAGGCGGCTTGAGCGGGCCGCCGGGCAGCGGCGGGAGCCTGCCGCTTGCGTGCCGGCCGGGCGCGCAGCAGCCGCATGCCGTTGACCACCACCACCAGCACCGAGATCTGGTGGATGAACATGCCGCCGGCCATATGCACTTCGTTGGCGAAGACGCCGGCCAGCAGCCCGACCACGGTCAGCAGGGCGATCACCACGTTCTGGCGGATGTTGTTGAGGGTCGCCCGGGCCATGCCCACCGCCTCGGCGATCTTGCCCAGGTCGTCGGCCATCAGCGCGATATCGGCGCTCTCGATCGCCACGTCGGTGCCGGCCGCGCCCATGGCGATGCCGATATCCGCCGTGGCCAGGGCCGGGGCG
>DATHXP010000405.1:0-6497 GCA_035459605.1 Halomonas sp.
CAGGCCGTCCATCGCCGGGTGTTCAGCGACGACCCCGCCGCGCTGCTCGAGCTGTTCGCGCTGATGGCCGAGCACCCGCAGATCGAAGGCGTGCGCGCCGATACCATCCGTCTGATCCGCGATCATCGCCACCTCATCGACGACCGCTTTCGCGACGATCCGCAGCACCAGGCGCTGTTCCTGCGGCTGCTGCGGGCGCCGGGCAACGTCGCCCGCCAGCTGCGGCGCATGAACCGCTACGGGGTGCTCGGCAAGTACCTGCCGGCCTTCGGCCAGGCCGTGGGGCTGATGCAGCACGACCTGTTTCATATCTACACCGTGGACGCCCACACCCTGCGCCTGCTCAAGTGCATTCACGACTTCCGCAAGCCCCAGGCCGAAGAGCGCTTTTCGGTCGCCGCTCCCCTGGTGCACCAGCTGCCCAAGCTGGAGATATTATGGATCGCAGGGTTGTTTCACGATATCGGCAAGGGGCGCGGCGGCAACCACTCGCTGATCGGCGCCGAAGAAGTGCAAGCCTTTGCCGTGCACCATGCGCTGCCGCCCCGCGACACCCGCCTGGTGACCTGGCTGGTCAGGCACCATCTGCTGATGTCGATGGTGGCCCAGAAGCGTGATATCACCGACCCCGAGGTGGTCAGCGACTTCGCCCGCCTGGTTGCCGACGAGACCCGCCTGGACTACCTTTACGTGCTGACCGTGGCCGATATCAACGCCACCAACCCGACGCTGTGGAACGGCTGGCGCGCCTCGCTGCTGCGCCAGCTGTATACCCAGACCCGCCGCGCCCTGCGCCGCGGCCTGGAGCATCCGCTGGATCGCGATGATACGGTGCGCGAGACCCGCGCCGAGGCCCGCTCGCTGCTGGCCGCGCAGGGTGCCGACATTACCAGGGTGGATCGGCTGTGGCGTTCGCTGGGCGAAGACTATTTCCTGCAGTACGCGCCCGGCGAGATCGCCTGGCAGACCCGGGGCATTCTCGATCACAGGAAGGCCCACGGCAGCAGCCAGCTGCCGCTGGTGATGCTCAGCGCGCCGCCGGAGGGCGCCAGCGAAGGCGGCACCAAGGTGTTCATTCACACCCGCTCGGTCGACAATCTGTTCGCCGCCACCGCCGCGGCCATGGATCAGCTGGGGCTGTCGATTCACGACGCGCGCATCGCCACCTCAAGCAACAACTGGACGCTCAACACCTTTATCGTGCTCGACGATCGCAGCCAGGCCATACGCGACCCCCGGCGCCTGGAGGCCATTCACCATCACCTGGTCGAAGAGCTCGACGATCCCGACGACTACCCGCAGATCGTCACCCGCTATACGCCGCGCCAGCTCAAGCACTTCCGCGTGCCCACCGAGGTGGTGATCGAACAGGACCCGGCCAACCAGCGCACCCTGCTGGAGCTGGTGGCGCCCGACCGTCCCGGCCTGCTGGCCCGGGTCGGGCGCATCTTCATGGAGCAGGAAATCGCGCTGTCGGCGGCCAAGATCGCGACCCTGGGCGAGCGGGTTGAAGATGTGTTCTTCATCACCGATCGCAGCGGCGCGCCGCTGACCGACCCCGAGCGCCAGCAGCGCCTGCGCGAGCGGCTGATCGAGGTGCTGAGCGTGGCTGACTGAAACTCAACCAGCTGGAAAAGCTTGCCGATTAACCGTAACGAGGACACCACATGTTTAGCTTCGCACTTGGCACCGGCACCCAGAACACTCAGGGCGAGTGGCTTGAGGTGTACTACCCGGTCCCCCTGCTCGCCCCCGACGCCAGCCTGGTAGCGGCTGCCTCTCAAGTACTCGACGCGCCGGCCGGCAATGCCGTGGTCAGCTTCCTGCCCGAACACTGCCCAGCGCTGGCCGAAGCCCTGCGCAAGGCGGGCCATGAGTCTCAGGCGCAGCTGGCCGAGACGCTGGGCGGCAGCCAGCGCCCGCTGGTCGCCATGTTCCTGGCCGAGGATGTGCCGCCCCAGAGCCCGCCGGAGGTCTATCTCAAGCTGCACCTGCTGTCACACCGTCTGGTCAAGCCCCACGGCGTCGACCTCACCGGCATGTTTGGCCTGCTGCGCAACGTCGCCTGGACCAGCGAAGGCGCCATCGATATCAACGAGCTGCCGGCCCGCCGCCTCAAGGCGCGTCTCGAAGGCCGCACGCTTGCGGTGAACTGCGTGGACAAGTTCCCCAGAATGACCGACTACGTGGTGCCCGGCGGCGTGCGCATCGGCGATACCGCGCGCGTGCGTCTGGGCGCCTATCTGGGCGAAGGCACCACCGTGATGCACGAGGGCTTTGTCAACTTCAATGCCGGCACCGAGGGGCCGGGGATGATCGAGGGTCGCATCTCTGCCGGCGTGGTCGTCGGCAAGGGCTCCGACCTGGGCGGCGGCAGCTCCACCATGGGCACCCTGTCAGGCGGCGGCAACATCACTATTCGCGTCGGCGAAGGCTGTCTGATTGGCGCCAATGCCGGCATTGGCATTCCGCTCGGCGACCGCTGCACCGTGGAAGCCGGCCTGTATGTCACCCCTGGCGCCAAGGTGATGCTGCTCGATGACAAGGGCCAGGACGTCGAGACCGTCACCGCCCGGGAGCTGGCAGGTCAAGACGACCTGCTGCTGCGCCGCAACTCGCGCAGCGGCCGGATCGAATGCCTGACCAACAAGAGCGCCATCGCCCTCAATGAAGCGCTGCACGCCAATAATTGATGCGCCCCTGACACGAGCCGTGCCCCGACGCGACGCGTCGGGGCCGACCTGCGGACGACCGAATGACCCCGATAGATAACGACATTGCCCTGAGCCCCACCCTTGAGCTGGCCATGGCGCTGATGCGCCGCCCCTCGGTGACTCCCGACGACCAGGGCTGCCAGGCGCTGATGATCGAGCGCCTGGTAGCCCTGGGCTTTCACATCGAACGGCTCCCCTATGGCGCGGTAGAAAATTTCTGGGCCGTGCACGGCCACCGCGGGCCGGTGCTGGCCTTCGCCGGGCATACCGACGTGGTGCCGGCGGGCCCCCAAACGCACTGGGAGCACCCGCCCTTCGAGCCGCTGATCGATGCCGACGGCATGCTGCGCGGCCGCGGCGCCGCCGACATGAAGGGCAGCCTGGCCGCCATGATCACGGCGGTGGAACGCTTCATTGCCGCGCACCCCGACCACCCCGGTCGCATCGCCTTTTTGATCACGTCCGACGAAGAGGGTCCGGCGATGGACGGCACCCGCGCCGTGGTCGAGCTTTTGCGCGAGCGCCACCAGCGCCTGGACTACTGCATCGTTGGCGAGCCCTCTTCCAGCGCGCGGCTCGGCGATGTCATCAAGAACGGCAGACGCGGCTCGCTGGGCGGTGAGCTGCGTGTATATGGCACCCAGGGCCATGTGGCCTACCCCCAGCTGGCCCGCAACCCCATCCATCAGACGCTGGCGGCACTCGATGCACTGGCTAAAACCCACTGGGATTCAGGCAACGACTTCTTTCCCGCCACCAGCTTTCAGATCTCCAACATCCGCAGCGGCACCGGCGCCAGCAACGTGATTCCCGGCGAGCTGGAGGCCGTGTTCAACTTCCGCTACTCCACCGAACTCACCCACGACCGGCTGCGCGATCGCACCGAAGCCATTCTCGATGCCCACGACCTTGACTATCAGCTGAACTGGACGCTGAACGGCAGGCCGTTTCTGACCGCCGAGGGCACGCTGATCGATGCCGCCACGGCCGGTGTTGCCGACATCACCGGCCGCCGGCCGGCGCTGTCGACGTCCGGCGGCACCTCGGATGGCCGCTTTATTGCTACCCTGGGGGCCCAGGTGATCGAGCTCGGCCCGCTCAACGACACCATCCACAAGGTCAACGAGCGCATACGCGCCGCCGACCTTGATGAGCTCTCGAACATCTACGAGGCGATACTTGCTCGCCTGTTCGGCCACGCCGCCACCGCCAACTGAGACCGCCATGAAACAGCGCTATCCCGATATCGAAATCTATCTGGCCAAGGTCAAGCGCGAGGCGATCGACGCCTGGCTTGGCGAGACCATCGAGGCCTCGGCGCTGGCGCCGGCCGGCAAGCTGCGCTGGCGCAGCCGGGGCCGCTATCGGGGCGACGTCATCCCGATTCTGCTGGTGGAAAAAGCCGCCGATGGCTTCGCCAGCCTGTGGCTCGACAGCCCGGCCACGCCCTGGACCACGGACGCCGAGCTGGCCCGCGCCGCCGTCGCCGCACTCGGCTGCGAAGTGCGCTGCTCGCTGGGCGGCTGGCATCCCGGCGACGACCCCGACCGCTTCCTGCAGCTATCGCCGGGAGGCGACGAGGCGGTCATCGAGTGGCCGGATTCAGGGCATTGACGCCTGACAGAACAACAGACAGCCATCTCTGGACAGCAACCACCTGACAGCAAAAAGCCCTGCACCGGGCAGGGCTTCTATTGCTGGTATGAATACGATGAGCTTAAAGGTTTTAGGTAATGACGGTTACGTCATCGGCCTGCAGGCCGCGCTCATTGCGCGATACGTGATACTTCACCGTCTGACCCTCGGCCAGCGTCCGGTGTCCGTGACCACGGATGGCGCGAAAGTGTACAAACACATCCTCTCCGCTATCGCGAGTAATGAAGCCATAGCCCTTGTTGACGTTGAACCACTTGACCTCGCCGACCTCCCGGCCATCGTCTTCGATCTCGATATGGCCAGTCGACGGCGCACCCAGGGCACCAGCCGCCAGGGTAGCCACTAGCATCAGCAGGAAAACGGCCGCCGCAACCGCCGAATACTCAAGCAAAGACAGCTGGCCGGACGGCTCGCCACCCGCCCACTGAGCGAACAGGTCGATCAACCAGGGGGCCGGCAAGGCCAGCAGCAGACTGATGATAAAACTGCGTAACACCACTTTTGAATTCATATATCCTTAATACTCTCTTGTGTCAGTGAAATCTTTTGACTGGAACAGACAGTTAGGGCGGATAACGTAACGGTTGAGGCGTCGTCCCGCCCGGTGACGCGCCGATGCCACGATCAACAGCGGCATTCAGCAGGGAAAGTCTAACATGAGCGATAATATCAATGCGTTACTCAGCCAGCGGCTGGAGGCCATGGAGAGCCGCATTGCCCATCAGGAGCACTGGCTGGACCTGCTCGATGCCGCCCTGGCCGCCCAGGAGCGCCGGCTGACGCAGCTGGAGCGGCTCAGCGCGCTGATGCAGGAGCGCCTGCGCGAACAGTATCGCGCGCCGCAGGACGCCAGCGGTGAGGCACCCCGCCCACAGGACGAGGTGCCGCCGCATTACTGACCGCTTCGCCAAAGCTGGAAATGCAGCATGATCCCGCTGACTTTGGGGTCAGAGTTTTTTTCTTCCAGCTTTTAGCTTAATTCATCGAGGTAGCGTTCGGCGTCGAGCGCCGCCATGCAGCCGGTGCCGGCCGAGGTGACCGCCTGGCGATAGACGTGGTCCATCACGTCCCCGGCGGCGAACACGCCGGGCACGCTGGTGGCGGTGGCATTGCCGTCGAGCCCCGAGCGGACCTTGATGTAGCCGTTCGCCATGTCCAGCTGCCCCTCGAAGATATCGGTATTGGGGTGGTGGCCAATGGCGATAAACACGCCGGGCGCGGTAATTTCCCGCGTGCTGTCGTCCTGGGTGGAGGCAAGCCGCACCCCGGTCACGCCGCTGTCGTCGCCGAGCACTTCGTCCAGGGTGTGGTTCCACATCAGCTCGACGTTGCCGCTTTCGGCTTTCTCGAACAGCTTGTCCTGGAGAATTTTCTCGGCACGCAGGCTGTCGCGACGGTGCACCAGCGTCACCTTGGAGGCGATATTGGACAGGTACAGCGCCTCTTCCACGGCGGTATTGCCGCCGCCCACCACCACCACATCCTTGTTGCGGTAGAAAAAACCATCGCAGGTAGCACAGGCCGACACGCCCTGCCCCATGAAACGCTGCTCGGACTCAAGCCCCAGATAGCGTGCGCTCGCTCCGGTAGCGATGATCAGAGCGTCGCAGCTGTAGGTGCCGTTATCGCCCTTGAGCACAAAAGGCCGGCTTCCCAGCTCGACCTCGTTGATGTGATCGAACAGCACCTCGGTGTCGAAGCGCTCGGCGTGACGCTTCATGCGCTCCATCAGCTCCGGCCCCTGTACGCCGGCGTCATCCCCGGGCCAGTTGTCCACATCGGTGGTGGTGGTCAGCTGGCCGCCCATCTGCATGCCGGTAATCAACAGCGGCTTGAGATTGGCTCGTGCAGCATACACCGCCGCGCTATATCCGGCGGGACCCGAGCCAAGGATGATCAAACGTTCGTGGCGCGCATCGCTCATGATGAACCTCGCAGCGTTATACATGAAAAGTGAACATAAAGACTCAGCGGGCTAGGCCATGGCGCTGCCATCGTCGGAAGCGCCATGGCCCAGGCCGCTGGCGGGAGCGCGGGCAGCTAACAGCCCTGAACCTGCCGCATCTGCCAACATATCTCTATCCACAAGGAGGGCGGCCCCCAGGCCGCCCTCTTGCTTTTGCTTCG
>DATHXP010000406.1:0-5435 GCA_035459605.1 Halomonas sp.
CTTTGCGGTTCGCCTGATAGTCAGATGGATCGCTCCGGGCGGCTTCGCCGGCACCGCAACGGCGAGGCGGCAAGCATTTGTGCAGGTGCCGCCCCGATCGCTTCTGGTATTAGCAATGCAAATTTAGTGCCATCCCGCCAGCGCTTCGACGCGTGCCGAAGACGAGCGCTCGACGCGCCCGGGTGCAAGGCGCGCAGAAACCGCGGCTGCGGCCCCTCTGGCGCAGCGAGCAAACGATATCCGTGGGCACCCAACGCCGGGGAGCCGTCCATGTTTGCCCGGAAGACACCGCGCTGGGCGCTTTGCACCAGCGTGCTTGGCGCATATTCCCCAAATCCCCAAAAAAGCGCCCCGTCGCGACGCGCCGAACGTTTCCATTGGCATCGAGCCGGACCGGCGATGCTCGAACCGGAGCGTGCCCCAGCCTTGAAAGAAGGAAGAGCTCAAAATCCTAGCTGGTGCAGGAATATCGGCAGCGCGGCCGGGTTCAGCACAATGGTGATTACCACGCCGCCAATCGCCCCGCCCAGATGCGCTTCATGGGCCAGGCCACCGATCCGATTGGGTCCGCGATTCTGCATCGCCATCATCGAGATAGCGACAAAGCCAACGGCGAAGACGACAGCGGGAATGGGTATCACAAAAAACAGATAGAGCAGTCGGAAAGGTTCAAAGAGGCAGAAAGCAAAGAGCACGCCAGTGATGGCGCCGGAGGCCCCGGCGGCGGAGTATTGAGCGTTGCTGCGCTGAATGATAAGTGACAGGGTGTGCGCGGCGAGCTCGGAGCCAAAATAGAGAATCAGGTAGCCGATGGGGCCCAGCGTGACTTCAAGCCAGGGGCCGAAGAAGTACAGGGTGAGCATGTTGACCAGCAGATGCGTGCCGTTGACATGCACGAAGCCGGCGGTGATCAGGCGGTAGAGCTCGCCGTGTCGCAAGATGCGCTCGGGGCGAAGGGCCAGTCGGTCGATGAGCTGTGGCCGGCGGGTCAGAGCATAGATACTGACGACGACGTTAACGATAAGCAGCAGCAGGGTCATCGGTGTTTGCGTCAAATCGAACATGCTCGGTCTCCGTTGAGCGAGGTTTTAACGAGCCCCGACCTCGGCTCAGCCCATATTATTAACCCGGCAAGTATTTATATCGGGTTAATAGCGGTACAAGGATGTAGCGCCGCCCAGAAAGGATCAGTCGCTGGTCTTGAGGCCATATTTTTGTACTCGATAGCGTAGTTTCTCGCGGGTGGTGCCAAGCATCCGGGCGGTAAGGCTGACGTTGTCGGCGTTTCGCTTCAGCGCTGCGATGAGAATGCTGCGCTCCATCTGCTCGAGACTGGCGCTGCCGTCAAGTGGCAGGCTGATGCGATCGTCCCCGGTCGCGGTGTCGGAGAGCGTGGCTGTATTGGCGTGTTCATCACCGTTGAGGTGCAGCCAGCGTTCGGGAAACACGGGACCGTCGGCGAGCAGCACGCAGCGCTCGACGAGGTTGCGCAGTTCGCGCACGTTGCCCGGCCAGTCGTAGCCGTCCAGTCGCTCCCATACCGAGGGTGGAATGGTTTCGACGCGCTGCCCGGAGCGAGCATTGAAGGTATCGACAAAGGCCGGCAGCAAATCCGCCAGATCTTCCTTGCGCTTGCGCAAGGGCGGCAGATCGAGGCAAAACACGGCGAGACGGTGGTAGAGATCGGCGCGAAATTCGTCATTGGCAACCCTCGCCTCGAGCCTCTGATTGGTGGCGGCGATAACCTGCACGTCGATGTCGAGTTCTCGATCGCCTCCCACGCGACGCACGCGGCGGTCCTCGATCGCCTTGAGCAGCTTGGCCTGCAGGTCCAGCGCGAGTTCGCCAAGCTCATCGAGAAACAGCGTACCGCCGCCGGCCTGCTCGATCAGGCCGCGACGGCGGCCCTTGGCGCCGGTGAAGGCGCCCGCCTCATGGCCGAACAGCTCGGCTTCCAGCAATTCCCGCGGCAGCGCCGCGCAGTTGACTTCTATCAGGGGACCTGAGGCGCGCGGCCCGGTGTGGTGCAGGATGCGCGCCGCCAGATCCTTTCCGGTGCCGGTTTCGCCGGTGATCAAGAGGGCCGAAAAGGGCACCTTCGCGAGTCGTGCGAGCATGTCGCGCACCTCGCGCGCCGCAGCGCTGCGACCGATAAAGGCATCCAGCACATAGCGGTTGCCGCGGACGCGCTCCTCATCGCGCAGGCGCCGCTGGGCATGCGCGCTGCGCGCGGCGCCGCTGACAACGATCTGCAGACGCTCCGGATCGCAGGGTTTCTCGAGAAAATCATAGGCGCCGAGCTTGAGCGCGCGCACCGATTCGGGTACGCCGCCGTAAGCGGTGAGGAAGATCCACTCGCCGGGCAGGCCCCGTGCGCGCGCCTTTTCGAGCAGTTCGAGCGCGTTGCCATCGGGCAGGCTCATGTCCGAAAGCACCACCAGCGGTTCCAGATTGTGTTCAAACAGCAGCCCTGCGGCTTCGCTCAGGTTGGTGGCAAGCACGGCATCCCAGCCGCTGCAGGCAAACTCCTCCCTCAGCTCGGCACCCAGCAGCGCTTCGTCTTCGATGACCAGCAGGGCGTCAGACATTAGCGGCATCCTCTCGTCCATTGGTCAGGCGGCAGGGGAGACGCAGCGTGACCCGGGCGCCGCGAGGGGTGAGATTCTCGATCTCCAGGTCACCGTCCAGATCGCGGGTAAAGCGGCGTACCATCGGCAGTCCCAGACCGGTGCCGCCGTCGCGGGTGGTGGCGAACGGACGCGTGCCGGCGCGCAGCATTGCGTCGGGAAACCCCTCTCCGTCATCGCTCACGCTGAGCGTAACGGTGGCGTTGTCGCGCCTGCCCGTTATCACAATGTGACCGTTGTCGCCGCTGCTCTGGATTGCATTGAGCAGCAGGTTGAGCAGCGCCTGGCGCAAGCCGGCCGCGGGCAGGACGCATTCGACCCCCGCATCGATCCGTGCTTCGAGCAGGGTCGTGGCGGGAACCTGGAAGCGCAGCAGGGCGAGCAGTTCGTTCACCAGCGTTGCGATATTCACCCGCGTCATCATCTCCGGCTCATGGCGTACGCCGTCGACCTGGGCGGTGAGTAGATGATCGACGCGCTTGAGTTCGGCAATCACCGCGGCGATCCGCGTCGCCTGCTCGCTGTCGCCGAGCGCACGCTGCAGTTTGGTGCAGGCCAGCTGGATGCCGGCGAGCGGATTGCGCAGCTCATGGGCGAGCCCCGCGGATACTGCACCGACCGCGGCGAGGCGCTCGGCACGCGCCAGTTCCCGGCTCTGGGCCAGCAGCGCCGAACTTGCCTCGCGGACCCGATGTTCCAGCGTGCGCTCGCGGTTTTCATGTTCGGCTTCGAGCTCCCGCAGCCGCGATACCAGCGCGTTATAGCTCTCGAATACGGGCCGCGCATGGCGCAAGCTTCCGCGTAGCGTGCGCTCCGGCACCGGGCTGAAATCGCGGTTGGAGAGACTGTTGAACAGACTCTGCAGATCCTGCAGCGGCTGCTCCATCCGGCGTCGCAGCAGCATCAGGGTCACGGCGCCGATCAGCGGCAGTACTACCAGCAGCGACACCGCCAGGCGCAGCTCCATGCGATTGCTGTCGATGACGTCGAGCAGCATTCTCTCGTGGTGTTCACGCTCGGTATTGAGTACGGCGCGTATCCGCGCCAGGGTCTCGAACAGCTCAGGCATCGACGTCGGTTCGGACTGGGCGAGACGCTGCGCGATTTGTGCAAGGCGGGTGGCGCTGTTCGGATCCATGGCCTCCTCCTGAGCAGCGATCGCCAACACCGCCCGACGCAGCCTGTCGAGCTCCGTTTGATCGAGGTGGGTAGCGTTCAAGCTCCTGAGCAGCGTTTCTTCCATCATCAAGCCGGTATCCTGGATGCGCTCCATGTAGGCCAGATGCGCCTGCACCGGGCGCAGTCGATCCAGGCTGAGCCATGACAGCGCTATCACGGCGGCAAGTCCCGCCACCGCCAGCACGGCGCACAGGAACAGCGGCAGCCAGAAAAAGCGGCGCACCGATAGGCGTGGCGATACGCTGCGCATCATTGCCTGCTCTGCGGCGAGGCGTTGATGCCATAACGATGCCGGGCTGCCTCGTTCATCGCGACCACCGATGGATCTTTTGCTGAAACATGCTGCTACCTCGGCTGCTGGCTCGACGATCGTGGCATGCGGATGACGATGATGTCTGCAAGCGCCTGCTTTTGGCCATGCAAGCCGCGTGCCGTCTTCCTGTGGGCCGCCTTTGCCGATCGCGGCGTGTCTTTGGCGGTGATGCGCGCGCGGCACTGGTTCAATATAACCCCAGGCGGCACTCTCGTCCGGTTGAAATCAACCAGATACCAGCGGCGTGCGCTGCCGCCGATCGGCGGAACCTTCCTGCTGGCTTGCTGGCCGCCCGGCTGATCGACAAGGCGGCCAGCTCGGCCCGCTGGGCCAAGCTGTTCCAGGGGCTGAGAGGGCGCGGCTAGGCTTGGTCCGCCAGCTGCTCGGGATCGACGCGCTCGATGGCATAGGGCAGGTTCAGCCGCTGAAGCCGGTGTTCGCCGATATGGAGCTCGGGCTGCGGGTCGCGCTGATTGACCACGGCCAGCACCTCCACCTTGCCATAGGCGTCGCGCTCGGCGCTGACGACTTCGCCGAGCCGTTTGCCGGCATCATCCGTGACATGGGTGCCCACCTCCGGCAGGGTGTCGTTGTCCAGCTGGCCGCGCATCAGGCGCTTCTTGACCTGGCCGCGGAAGTGGGCGCGGGCCACGACTTCCTGGCCGGTGTAGCAGCCTTTCCTGAAGCTGATGCCGCCGAGGGCTTCCCAGTTGATCATCTGCGGCAGGTAGGTGTCGCTCTGCTCGGCGCTCAGCCAGGCAAGCCCGGTCTGGATATCGTGCAGGTGCCAGACGCCGTTGCTCACCGGGGTGGCCTGCTCGGTCAAGGCTTGCCACAGCGGCTCGGCATCGGCCAGCGGCACGCAGGCCAGCAGACGATGGCTGGGGCCGGGGTGCACCAGCAGCTGGCGCTCGCTGTCGCCAGACTGATGCCAGGCGGCGGGTGCCGCGAAGCCGAGCCGCACTTCGGCCACCGCCTGGGCCTCCTTGCCGATCAGCCCGATCAGCGCCAGGTCGTTCCTGGCCTTGAGCTCGGCCTTGTAGAAGGGGATGAACTTCTGCAGGTGCGTCGTCAGCGGCTCGACCAGCGAGCGATCCAGCAGCAGGCGGTAATGGCTCTCGTCTACGCGCATCAGCTGGGCATTGGCAATGACGCGCCCCTTGACCGTGCAGAAGCAGGTCAGCGGTGCAAACTTTCCGTTGGCCAGGCTGACCTGGGCGCTGGTCTGCCCCTGCAGGAAGCGTTCGGCATCGCTGCCGGTGATGTCCAGTATCCCGAACTGTGCAAGCGGCGTGATCACGGTGGATTCAAGCGCC
>DATHXP010000407.1:0-3307 GCA_035459605.1 Halomonas sp.
TATCACGCCTCAGCCTGGAGACACCTTCTTGCTACGGTTCATCTGCAAGGCCGCAACAATAATCCCCAACGAGACAAGACCGATAATGATCGTGGCCAGCGCGTTCACATCCGGGCTGACCCCCAGCCGGACTTTGGAGAAGATCACCATGGGCAGAGTCGAGGCGCCGGGACCAGAGACAAAGCTGGCGACCACCAGGTCGTCCAGGCTGAGGGTAAAAGCCAGCAGCCAGCTCGATATCAGCGCCGGGGCGATCACCGGCAGCGTCACGTCAAAGAATACCCGCACCGGGCGCGCGCCAAGATCCAGCGCCGCCTCTTCTATCGACAGATCCATGTCCACCAGCCGCGATTGGATAATCACAGCCGCATAGGCCGCGCCAAAGGTCGAATGGGCGATGACTATCGTCAAGATCCCACGCCCGCCGGGCCAGCCGATGACGTTCTCCATCGCGACGAACATCAACAGCAACGACAGGCCGATGATGACTTCGGGCATCACCAGCGGCGCGGTGATCATCATGCTCAGCAGCGTCTTGCTGCGAAAGCGTCGGAACCGGACCAGCACGAACGAGGCCACCGTACCGATCACCACCGACAGGGTTGCGCTGGCCAGGGCAATGCGCAGACTGACCCAGGCGGCATCCAGGATTTGTGGGTCGCGGAACAGCTCGCCATACCACCTGGTCGAGAACCCACCCCAGACCGTTACCAGCCGACTTTTGTTAAAGCTGAAGATCACCAGCGACAAGATCGGCGCGTAAAGAAAGGCAAAACCCAGAACGCCGACGATCATAAGAAACCGGGACTTACGTTTCATCAGGTTTCTCCTTCACCTGCTGCCTGCGCCCAGCGCAGCAGCATGATCGGGAACACCAGAACAAACAGCATCACGATGGCCACCGACGAGGCGATGGGCCAGTCGCGGTTCGAGAAGAACTCGTTCCAGAGCACCTGACCGATCATCAGCGTATCCGGCCCGCCCAGCAGCGCCGGGATGACAAACTCGCCGACCGCAGGGATGAATACCAGCATGCAGCCTGCAATGATCCCGCTCAGCGACAGCGGCAGGGTAACGGTAAAGAACGTGGTGGCCGGGCGTGCGCCCAAATCGGCAGACGCCTCAAGATACGCTTCGTCCAGTTTTACCAAATTAGCATAAAGCGGTAGGATCATGAACGGCAGATAGGTATAGACAATGCCGACATAGACCGCAAAATCAGTATGCAACATTGCTAACGGCTGGTCGATAATACCGACATTAAGCAGAAAGTTGTTGATGACACCGTTGCCCTTGAGAAATCCGATCCACGCATAGACGCGCAGCAGGAAGGACGTCCAGAACGGCAGCACAACCAGCATCAGCAGCAGATTGCGTCGACCCGGAGCCGAGCGCGCAATGAGATAGGCCATCGGATACCCGATCAGCAGGGCGATGATTGTCGCGATACCAGCAATCTTGACCGATCCCAGATAGGCTGCGACGTAAAGGGGATCCTCCAGCAGGAACAGATAGTTGCCAAAATTGAGGTTGATCGTCAGAAACCCATCGATCCATTCCAAGATCGGTAAATAGGGCGGACGAGCGATAGCGGCCTCAGATAAAGAGATTTTTGCCACGACCAGGAACGGAATCAGGAAGAACACCAGCAGCCAGATGGTCGGAATGGCAATGACCAGGACCCGCCCCTTCAGGCCCGCTCGGGCCAGCAGCGCCCCGATCCGGGCGCCGAAGCGAAGGCGACTTCGCCGGTCCTGTACAGCGCTCATGACGTCACCACGACCCCGGCGTTGCCAGCCCAGCCCAGACTCACCCGGTCCCCGTAAGTGAGTGCGCTCTCTTCAGACCGGGTGAGGTTGGATTGATTGACGCGCACGAGTTTGCCGCTGTCCAGCCGTATCTGGTAAACCGATGAATTACCCATATAGGCAATCTCGTCAATGGTGCCGCTCAGCTTGTTGCGCAGATCACCCAGATCGCCCTTGCTGATCTGCACTTTTTCGGGGCGCACCGCAATAGCGACCTTCTGGTCGACCACTCCGCTGATGGCATGGGGCACGTAAATGCCCAGCCCTGCTTCGGGTGAAGCAACAATGACGTGATTTTCACCATCCTCGGCGATGCGGCCTTCGAAGATATTCACCGACCCAATAAAATCGGCGACGAACCGGTTTTTCGGAAACTCGTAGATCTCGCGCGGGGTGCCGACCTGAACGATCTTGCCTGCGGTCATGACACCGATCCGGCTAGATAAGACCATCGCCTCTTCCTGATCATGGGTAACGACGACGAAAGTCACGCCGAGACTTTCCTGAATCTTGATCAGTTCGAACTGGGTCTTTTCGCGCAGCTTCTTATCCAGCGCTCCCAGCGGCTCGTCCAACATCAGCAGCTTGGGCTTTCTTGCCAGCGAGCGGGCCAATGCCACACGCTGTCGCTGCCCGCCGGACAGCTGATGGGGCTTGCGAGTGGCGAACTGATCCATCTGTACCAGCGAGAGCATCTCGGTGACGCGGGTGGCGATCTCAGCCCTGGGCAAGCCGTCGCGTCTCAGCCCGTAGGCGATGTTCTTTTCCACCGTCATGTGCGGAAAAAGGGCATAGGATTGGAACATCATGTTGGTCGGCCTATCGTAAGGCGCGATGCCGGCCTGATCCTGGCCGTCGATGATGATCTGTCCGGAGGTAAGACGCTCGAACCCAGACAGCATCCGCAGCAATGTGGACTTGCCGCAGCCTGATCCGCCAAGTAGACAGAAGATCTCGCCCTTGTAAATCTCCAACGAAACGTTGTCAACGGCGGTGAAATCGCCGAACCTCTTGGTCACCCCGTTGATCTGCAAAAAGGGTTCCGCGTCCGGATCGGTCCAGGGTCTTGCATCTGCAATGGAAATTGCATCGGGCATGATCGCTCCCCAAATTTTCTTGCAGAGGGGCTGCCGCTCCGGATCCTGACAGAGGGGGTGACCGAGCAGCAGCATATGCAGCAGCACATGAACCTATTTTCCGGTCTTGATCCTGGTCCAGGTACGTGTCAACGTCCGGTCATAGCGAGCCGAATGCGGCTTGAGAGCGAACATCTTGGCCTTGACCTCTTCAGGCGGATAAATGCCGGGATCGTTGGCCACCTCTTCATCCACGAACTCGGTCGCGGCGGTATTCGGGTTGCCGAAATAGACATAGTTGGTGATATCCGCTGCAACCTGCGGCTCAAGAATGTAGTCGATGAACCTCAGAGCGTTCTCGGGATTTGGCGCATCATCGGGAATCGCCAGCATGTCGAAACCGATCTGTGCGCCCTCTTTCGG
>DATHXP010000408.1:0-2961 GCA_035459605.1 Halomonas sp.
CCGCGCCGGCTGCTGCTGCTTGATGTCTGCGAGTACAACCTCTACCGGATCGAGCAGGACCTGGAGCGCCTGGCTAAGTGCGAAGGCTACGCCGGCGTGCCGCTGCACGCGCTGCTGGGCTCGGTACAGCAGCGCTCGCGCATCGAAGCCATTCTGCGTACCTATCGGGTGCAGAGCCTCTACCACGCCGCGGCCTACAAGCACGTGCCGCTGGTGGAAAGCAACGTGACAGAGGGGCTGCGCAACAACGTCATCGGCACCCTGGAGACCGCGCGGGCGGCGGTGGCGGCAGGCGTCGAGACCTTCGTGCTGGTGTCCACCGACAAGGCGGTGCGTCCTGCCAACGTGATGGGCGCCAGCAAGCGCCTGGCCGAGCTGGTGTGTCAGGCCCAGGCGGCGTGCCAGCGCACCACGCGTTTCTGCATGGTGCGCTTTGGCAACGTGCTGGATTCCAGCGGCTCCGTGGTGCCGCTGTTTCGCCGGCAGATTGCCGCCGGCGGGCCGGTGACGGTCACCCACCCCGAGATTACCCGCTATTTCATGACCATTCCCGAAGCGGCGCAGCTGGTCATTCAGGCCGGCGCCATGGGCGGCAGCGGCGATGTGTTCGTGCTCGACATGGGCGAGCCGGTCAAGATCGCCGAGCTGGCCGGCCGCATGATTCGTCTGAGCGGACTGGAGCCCGGCTATCCCCCCGCCCAGGGCGATATTGCAATCTGCTATACCGGACTGCGCCCCGGCGAGAAGCTGTATGAAGAGCTGCTGATCGGCGGCGCGGTCTCCTCCACGCGGCACCCGCGCATCATGACCGCCCACGAAACGGCTTTGCCTTGGCCGCAGCTCGAGCCCCTGATTGACGCGCTCAGCGCTGCCTGTCAGCGCCACGACCACGCGGAGATACGCCGCCTGCTGATCCAGGCGCCGCTTGGCTACCGCCCCCGCGACGCCAGCGGTCAGCAACCCAGCGCGCAGGACAGCCCATCTGACGCCCTGCCGGCGACAGCTGTCGCGATTGCCTCAGGCACCGGCATCTAGCCACGACTTGGCGACGCATCGCCACTCACAACGCATCGCCACTCACGCACCGCCACCCACAATAGGTATAACTCACTATGCGCCATTCAACGTCGATCAAACTGTTCTTGGCACTGAGCGGTGCCATTTTCCTCACCGGCTGCGCCCTGTCGCCCGGTAGCAACTTCGTGACTGACGTCGAGTCCGAGCCTCTCTACGACCTGGTCGATATCAAGCCGATCACGCTGGAGATGATCAACGCCCAGCGTCCGCCGCTGTCGGAGGTGGATAGCGCGACGCGCCAGGCCGGCTTGGCGCCGCCGGAAACGGCTCAGCAAACGGCTGTCGGCTACCCGTATCGCGATGACTACCAGTACCGAATTGGCAAGGGCGACGTGCTGAGCATCATCGTTTATGAGCATCCGGAGCTGACGATACCTTCGGGCGCGGAGCGCAGCGCCGCCGAGGCCGGCAATACCGTGCATGACGACGGCACCATCTACTATCCTTTCGTTGGCCGTATCAAGGTAGAGGGCAGCACGGTCAGAGAGGTGCGCGACCAGATTGCCCGCCGCCTGAGCTCCTACATCACCGAGCCCCAGGTCGAGGTCAAGATCGCCGCCTTCAACTCGCAGCACGTGCTGGTTTCCGGCGAGGTCGCTAGCCCCAGCCGTCAACCGATCACCAACGTGCCGATGACCGTGCTGGACGCCATCTCCATGACCGGCGGACCCACCGGGCAGGCCAACTGGCACGGCGTGCAGCTGCTGCGCAACGGTGAAATACACCGGCTGTCGCTCTACTCCATGCTCAACGACGGCCGGCTCAGCGATGACCTGCTGCTGCGCGATGGTGATATCCTGTACGTGCCGGACCTGAGCGCGCAGCAGGTGTTTGTGATGGGTGCGGTGGGAAGACCGCAGGCGCTGTCCATGGGACGCTCCCCCCTGAGCCTGACCGAGGCGCTCAGCCGCTCGGGAAGCATCAACGAAACCCTGGCGGATGCCAGCGGCATCTTCGTGTTTCGCCGCCAGCCCCGGCCCAGCGACAAGCTGGCCACCGTCTATCAGCTGGATGCCAGAAACGCCGCCGCCATGCTGCTGGGTACCGAATTCATGCTCGAGCCGACCGACGTGGTCTACGTGACGACCGCACCCATCGCGCGCTGGAACCGCGTGATCAGTCTGATGCTGCCCTCCATCCGGCTGCCCGGCACCACGGCGGGCTCCGTCAGCGACGCGCAGGATCTCTAATCAGCGATGTTCAAGCGCATTCTGGTAGTGTGCGTTGGCAACGTCTGCCGCAGCCCGGTGGCCGCCGCCCTGTTGAGCAGAGCCCTGCCGGACCGGCACGTCGAATCCGCCGGTCTCGGCGCCCTGGTCGGCCAGGGCGTTGAACCCGCCGCGCGCGCCCTGGGCGAAGCCGATGGGCTGGAGCTGGCCGGTCACCGGGCGCGCCAGCTTAGCGCCGCGATGCTGCGCACCGCCGATCTGGTGCTGGTGATGAGCGATGGGCAGCGCCATGCCGTGGGCGAGCTCGTCCCCGAAGCGCTGGGCAAGACCCTGCGCCTGGGACACTGGCTCGATCATGAGCACAACCAGGGCCAGGGCCGCGACATCCCCGACCCCTACCGCAAGAGTCAGCAAGCCTTTGAACAGGTGCACGAGCTGTTGAATGAAGCCGTGAGCGAATGGGTAAAACGGCTATAGGCTCGGCGATCGTGCCCCATCAGCCGCTGAAAGTCTTGCAACCTCAGGAAGCCCATATCCAGGAAGCCTATGTCCAGAAAGCCCAGCTCCCGCTTTAACACTCTCCAGGCCGAGCTCAGTGCCGCGCCGCGCACCTGGCTGGTGACCGGCTGCGCCGGCTTTATCGGCAGTAACCTGCTGGAAACCCTGCTCAGGCTTGACCAGCGGGTGGTCGGGCTGGACAATTTCGCCACCGGCT
>DATHXP010000409.1:0-2231 GCA_035459605.1 Halomonas sp.
CGATGGCCATCAGCGCCACCAGCTGGGCGAAGTCGGTGAGCACCGAAGCGCGGAAACCCGACCAGACGGTGTAGCCCAGCACGCCGACACCGGCGATGATCACGCCGGCCTGGAACGACAGCGGCGACAGCACCGCGACCAGCGCGCCGGCGGCGGTGAAGTTGACCATCAGGCTGATAATGCTGCCCATCAGGTTGGAGATCGCCAGGATCAGCTGGCTGGAAGAGCCGTGCCGGGCGTGAATCAGCTCGCCGAGGGTGGCGGCGTTGGGTGCCAGCTTGCGGAAGCGCCGACCGAACGGGTAGATAAACAGGATCATCAGGGCGCCCCACAGGCCGTAGTGGATCGGTCCCGACAGGCCGTAGGTATAGCCGGAAGTGGCGGCAGCGTAGAAGGAGGCGGCCCAGATCCAGGTGGCGGTCATACTGGCCGAGCCCATGCCGAAGCCAATGCGATGGTTGGAGACCATAAACGCATCGGTGTCTTCGTTGCGCTCGCGAATGGTCAGCGTCAACAGATAGGTACCGCCATAAAAGGCAGCCATCAGCAACAGGACCGTCAGGGTGGAGAATTGAAATAGCGGCTGTTCGTTCAAGTTGTTGCTCTCTCTCACGGTGGGTTGATGTGGCGCACACGCGCAGCAGCAGCTGCCGTAGCGAAGAGCGCCACCTGAGGCGGTTGATCTGATAGACAAAAGCGTGCCCTGAGCGCCCCGGCATCGACGAATTGGCGTCAGCCGCGCAGCAGCAATCAAGGGCAGTGTCGGTGGTGTCAAGGGTAAGGCGCGGTTGGCTACCAGAAGCCCTAGCGATCGTGCGAGTCGTTAATCGCTCTAGTGAGGCGGGGAGGAGGACGTCTGGGGATGGCGTCGTATTGGGGAGTTATGGATGTGGACATGGATTTCCTTTTCTATCGATGGCGTCTGCTCTATTGCACTCTGACGCTGTCTCGAAAGTTCTGGTGATCCAGTCAGCCCTGTTTTTCAGTAATGGATGGCTAGACTAGTCGGCTTCAAAACGAAGCCTGTCTGGGCTCGACTTTGGATGCCAAAGTCAAGCGGTCAGATAGGTGCGGCGCGTTGCCGAAAGAAGACATACCCTATTGCCAAAGGGCAGGAATGTCCAATTTGGGACGAACTATCGCTTATTGTGGCAAGCGCCCGAGACTGTGACGCTTTTAGCATCTTCTCGGTATGCTGACTTTTGGTAAACTTTTTTATATTTCAGAGTTGACTCAAGCTCGTCGTCATCGCTACAGTCTCGTCAACTTTAAATACTACCTAGGTTGACGCGATGACAGCGACCGCCGCCTTACGCCACGACTGGACCCTCGACGAGATCAGTGCGCTCTTTGCGCTGCCCTTCAGCGACCTGCTGTTTCGCGCCCAGCAGGTGCATCGTCAGCACTTCGACCCCGGCGCGGTGCAGGTCTCCACGCTGCTGTCGATCAAGACCGGCGCCTGCCCCGAGGACTGCAAGTACTGCCCCCAGTCCGGCCACTACAATACCCAGCTAGAAAAAGAGAAGCTGATGGCGGTGGACAAGGTCGTCGCCCGGGCCCGTGCCGCCAGGGACGCCGGCGCCAGCCGCTTCTGCATGGGCGCGGCGTGGAAAAGTCCGCGGGAAAAAGACCTGCGGGTGGTCGAGGAGATGGTCCGCCAAGTCAAGGCGCTGGGGCTGGAAACCTGCATGACGCTGGGTATGCTCGATGGCGAACAGGCCGGCCGTTTGGCCGCGGCGGGGCTGGACTACTACAATCATAATCTGGACACCTCGCCGGACTACTACGCTGAGATCATCACTACCCGCAGCTATGCTGACCGCCTGGATACCCTCGGTCACGTGCGCGATGCCGGCATGAAGGTGTGTTCCGGCGGCATCCTGGGGCTGGGCGAAGGGGCGAGCGATCGCAGCGCGCTGCTTCAGCAGCTGGCGCGCCTGTCGCCGCACCCCGAGTCGGTGCCCATCAATAGGCTGGTCAAGGTGCCGGGGACGCCTTTGGAAAACGTCGAGGATCTGGACCCGCTGGAGTTCGTTCGCGCCGTGGCCGTGGCGCGCATCCTGATGCCGCGCAGCCATGTGCGTCTTTCGGCCGGGCGCGAGCAGATGAGCGAATCGACCCAGGCGCTGGCGTTTCTGGCCGGCGCCAACTCGATCTTCTACGGCGATAAATTGCTGACCACCGGCAACCCCCAGGCCGAGCGCGACCGTGCGCTGTTTGCAAAGCTCGGC
>DATHXP010000410.1:0-6459 GCA_035459605.1 Halomonas sp.
ACTCTGCCGCCCCGCCGGCCAGCGTAGCAGGGCTATTGCAGTTGATCTTGTGACTCGGAGCTGATCCGGCAACAGGTCTGCGAGGGGGCGCTGTGAACCCTCCATGGGCGCTACCGACGCCATCCCTGGCGTCGAACCCCCTCTTCAACCTGTTCCCGGCGCTCCTCGTGGCGCCTAACTGCGATTGCCCTAGCCAGCGTAGCCGGCGCTGGTATTCAAGCCAGCGCCATCTCCACAATCTCGTACACGTTAGCCGACAGCGGCTCGGCGCGAATGCGCTCGAGCTCGGCCTTCATCAGCTCCTGGCGCTTTTCATCAAAGCGCTGCCAGCGGGTCAGCGGAGTGACGATTCGCGCCGCGATCTCGGGATTCAGCCGGTTAAGCTCGATGACCACGTCGGCCAGCAGCCGGTAGCCTTCGCCGTCCAGGCGGTGGAAGTTGATGCGGTTCTGGGCAAAGGCGCCGATCAGCGCGCGCACCTTGTTGGGGTTGGTCAGCGAAAAGGCCGGGTGCTGCATCAGGAAGCGCACCCGCTCCAGCGCATCCGGCTGGGGGCGCGTGACCTGAATGCTGAACCACTGATCCATCACCAGCGGATCGTGCGCCCACTTGTGGCCAAACGCCTTAAGCGCCGGCTCGGCTATCGCCTCGTGTTCGCTGTGCACCAGCAGCGTCAGCGCATGGCGCACGTCGGTCATGTTGGCATCGGCCTCGAACTGGCGCCGGGTCAGCGCTAGCGCTTCGTCATCCGCCAGGCTCATCAGGTAGGACAGCGCCACGTTCTTCAACCGCCGCCTGCCGATCTGCTCCGCCGTCGGCGCATAGGGCGCATCGCACTGGTTGGTGTGGTAGGCCGCAAGCCAGGCGTCGCGCAGCTCCCAGGCCAGCGACTGGCGCACGAACTCACGCGCCGCATGAATGGCGTCCACGTCTACCAGCGGCTGCTGTTCGGCGATATACGCCTCGCTGGGCAGGGTCAGCATCTCGGCCAGCACCGCCTTGTCGTCGCTGTCCTCCTCAAGCAGCAGGCGGAACGCCTCGGTCAGGCGCGGATCCATGACCTTCTCCACGTTGTTGCGGTGGGCCGCGATCAGATCTTCCAGCGCCAGCGTCGTCAGCCGCTGGCCGGCATCCCAGCGATTGAAGCCGTCGCTGTCGTGGGTCAGCAGGAAGGCGAGGTCCTCGCGGGAGTACGGCATGTGCAGCTTGACCGGTGCCGACTGCCCCCTGAGCAGCGAGGCTACCGGCGCCTCATCCACCTCGGTAAACACAAAGGTCTGCTCGTCCTCGCGCAGGTGGATGACCGCTTCGCGGCCCAGCGACCGGCCATCCAGCGTCAGCGGCAGATCGCGTCCGGACTTGGTGCCGACCAGCCCCAGCCGCACGGGAATATGCAGCGCCAGCTTGTCGACCTGGCCCGGCGTTGCCGGGGTGCGCTGGCGCAGTATCAGCCGATATTCCGCTCGGGCGTAGTCGTATTCGCCGTGGGCATCAATTTCCGGCGTGCCGGCCTGGGCGTACCAGCGCATGAACTGCTCGAGGTCCTGGCCTGATGCCTCGGCCATGCAGCCCACGAAGTCCTCGATGGTCACCGCCTGGCCGTCGAAGCGCGCGAAGTACCGGTCGCTGCCTCGGCGGAAGGCCTCGGGGCCAACCAGGTGATAGAGCATGCGCACGAGCTCAGCGCCCTTCTCGTAGATGGTCAGGGTGTAGAAGTTGCTGATCTCGATGTAGCGATCCGGGCGCACCGGGTGCGCCGTGGGGCCGGCGTCTTCGGCAAACTGCGCGGTGCGAAAGAAGGATACGTCCTCGATGCGCTTCACCGCCGCGGAGTTCATGTCGGCAGAGAAGGACTGGTCGCGGAACACCGTAAAGCCCTCCTTGAGCGACAGCTGGAACCAGTCGCGGCAGGTCACCCGATTGCCCGACCAGTTGTGAAAGTACTCGTGGGCCACGATACTTTCGACCCGCTGGAAGGCGGCATCGGTGGTGGTGTCGGGGTGGGCCAGCACCGCCGCCGAGTTGAAGACGTTGAGCCCCTTGTTCTCCATGGCGCCCATGTTGAAATCGTTGACCGCCACGATCATGAACAGATCCAGGTCGTATTCGCGGCCGTAGTTCTCTTCGTCCCAGCGCATGGCGCGCTTGAGCGAGGCCACGGCGTGGTCGGTCTTGCCGAGATTTTCTTCCTCGACCCAGACCTGCAGGGCCACGTCGCGCCCGCTCATGGTGGTGAAGCTGTCCTCGACGCAGCGCAGGTCGCCCGCCACCAGCGCGAACAGGTAGCTCGGCTTGGGGTGCGGGTCCACCCAGGTCACGAAGTGCCGCCCGTCCGCCAGCGCGCCGCGCTCGATCGGGTTGCCGTTGGAGAGCAGCACCGGCTCGCGGCCGGCGTCGCCAACTACCGTGGTCGAGAAGGTGGCCATCACGTCGGGCCGGTCGGGGTAGAAGGTGATGCGTCGGAAGCCCTCGGCCTCGCACTGGGTGCAGAACATGCTGCCGGAGCGATACAGCCCTTCCAGGGCGGTATTGTCCTTGGGCGCAATCTCCACTTCGCTCTCGAGCACAAAGCGCTCGGGTACTTTATCAACGCACAGGCCATGCTCGTCGAGCCGATACTCGTCCTCGCCCAGCGCTCGCCCGTCGATGGCCAGCGAAATCAGCGTCAGCTGCTTGCCGTCCAGCCACAGCGGCTCGCCAAGGTCGCGCTCGGGGTGGCGCTGCATGTGCAGCTTTGCCTTGACGCGCGTGGCTGCCGGGTCGAGTTCGAAGGCCAGCTCGGTATGGGCAACCCGGTAGGCGGGCGGACGATAGTCGGCAAGGTAGGTTGCTTGTGGCGTGGACATCTGGAAAGACTCCAATCGGAAAGAAAGCCGTTGAGAAACAGCAAAAAACGGGGCGCCGAGCGGTGAAAGCTCAAAAAGAGTCGCGGCAATGAGAAACATTGTAAGGCGTGGCACGCCCCAAGCTCAAAGCGCCGTCGCCGGCTGATAACGACACACATCCCGAGCAAGACGGCGCAAGGAGCCGGTCAGCATCAGCGCCGCACGCTGGGCTCCGGGCGCGTCATGATCCATAGGGCAATTCCGGCCAGTCCGGCCAGCAGCAGCCCCTTGCCCCAGCCAGCCAGATCGCCAAAGGCGATCACGGCGATGGAAATGGACAGCAGCAGGCAGGCCAGCAGCTTGGCGTGGCGCGGGATGGCGCGCTCGTTCTCCCAGGCAACAATCGGCGGGCCGAAACGACGGTGCTCGCGCAGCCAGACGGCGAACTCGGGCGAGCTGCGCGACGCCGCCCAGACCGCGACCAGCATGAAGACCGTGGTCGGCATCAGCGGCAGGAAGATCCCGATCACCCCCAGGCAAAAACTGAGTGCGGCCAGGAGCAGATAGAGATAGCGATATATCGTCCTCACGATCAATCACGGCTCAAGAAAGTGGTGTTCCTATTGAACCTCAGCGCCGTCGCCATGGCCAGCGCCCCGCGGGGCGCTTTTGGCGAATGTTGCGCTATTTGAGCGCAACAGCGTCGAATCAATCGCGAAAGTTGTCGAACTGCAGCGGCAGGCCCGGACCGTCCTCGCCGCGCAGCAGCGCCATGATCTGCTGCAGATCATCGCGCTTCTTGCCGGTCACGCGCACCTTGTCGCCCTGGATCTGGGTCTGGACCTTGAGCTTGGTCGCCTTGACGCGCTTGACGATATCCTTGGCCTCCGCCTGATCCAGCCCCTGCTTGAGCGTTACCACCTGGCGGGCGCGCACGCCGGAAAGTTCGGGATCCTGCGGGTCCATGCAGCGCGGGTCGATGCCGCGCGCAATCAGCTTGTTGCGCAGCACATCGAGCATCTGGCGCAGCTGGAAGTCGACCTCGGCCTCGAGCGTCACGCTCTCGCCTTCCAGCGCGAAGCTGGCGGTCACTCCCTTGAAGTCGAAACGACCCTGCAGCTCGCGGTTGGCCTGGTCCACGGCGTTGCTGGCCTCGTGCTTGTCGAACTCGGAAACGATATCAAAGGAAGGCATGGTGGCATCCGGTCATGAAGTGACCCCACATTCTACGAGGCAGCCGCGCTTCCGGCCAGCCGCTCAACGGTTACCTTCAATCAATCATTCTTGACGCGCCGGATGCGCCAGGCCAGCAGGCCGATGATGCCCAGTCCCAGGGGGCCCAGCACGCCGGCGGCGACGCCCGGCTCGACTGCCACCCCCAGGGCATCGAGGCTTTGCAGCCCCAGCTTGAACAGGCTGAACAGGTAGTAGCTGATGACGATGATCGACAGTCCCTCGACGGCCTTCTGGATCTTCAGCTGGCTGCTGGCACGCTCGTTGAGGCTGTGCAGGATTTCGAAGTTCTGCTCTTCGATCTCCACCTGGGCGCGGGTTCGCAGCAGGTCGTTGAACCGCGCCGCGCTCTCGGCCAGGCTCTCCTGGCGCCGATTGATCGCCGCGCAGTAGTGCACCGTCGGCTCAAAACGGCGCAGGATGAAGGTGCCCAGCCGCGGCCGATCGCCAAGACGCTCCTCGCACAGCTCCTCGATGCGAATGAAGACCAGCCGCGCATAGGCCTCAGTGGCGCTGAAGCGCTGCCGCGAGCGGGCGCCGGAGCGTTCGAGCCGGGCCGATAACTCAGAAATGGCGGCCAGCAGCGGTCGCGTGCCGACTTCCTCGGTATTGCGATCCAGCAGCTCGCCGAGCTCGAGCTCGCGCTCGTGCAGTTCGCTACTCATCTGCTTGGCCACCGGCAGGGCAAGCGATGCCATCATGCGATAGGTCTCGATCTCCAGCAGCCGCCGGGCCATGCGTCCCAGGCGAAAGGCGTTGAGCTCGCGATTGACCAGCAGCAGGCGATTGACACCCGCCGTGGTGAGCTGAAAGTCGCTCCACACGCTGGCATCGCCGCTGCCTACCCAGGAGCCGGCGGGGTCGCGAAAGCCATAGTGCTCGGCGTCGCCGCCCCAGGCCGTCTCGGACTCCACCAGTATCTGACTGGCGCTGATCAGGGCCTGCTGGTGCCTGGCGACCACCGCCGCCAGCTGCGGCGGCGGCGCCGGCCACAGCTCTCCCGGGCCGAGCCGCGGAACCAGCAGGGTCAGAGTGAAGAACTCGGTATGACGCTCCCACTTCAGCACCTGGCCGCCAAGAACGATCACCTCCTGGGCGGCTTCGATATCGGGCGACTTGCCGGTGATCTCGCTGAGCCGGCCGAGAATGTCGGCGGCAATGCCGTTGGTATCGAGAAAGGCGTAGTGATAAAGATGGGCCGGTGCTTCGAAGTGGATCGAGGGTCGGGCATGGAGCTCATTGTGCAGGCGCGCGCGCTGTGGGTGCATGTCAGGGCCTAAAAGAGAGTAAGTCTCCCGAGACTAATCGCTGATCGGCAGCAGGCCAAGTGCCCGCTTGGCTCCATATCCTCGCTAAAGCGGGGAGCAGCCACGACAAGCGCTATAGTCTCGCATTCTGCTATCGCTACAGCCTGCTTAAGCGCCACAGGGCTCAGCCGCCTCCATGAGTCGCGCAAACAGCGCCGCTAGCCTCCCCCGACATCGATGATGCGCCGGGCTTTTCGCCCCAGCCCACCATGCAGATCAAGCATACGCTCTAGCCACGAATGAACCGGATCGGCGTCAGATACCAACTCAGTCCCCGAGGCGCAACGTGCCCACATGAAGTTGCCGAAAACCAGGTAGTCGGCACCGGCGGGGCCCTGCCCGTCGAGGAAAGGCGACTCCTTCAGTTGGCCGCGAAGCGGTTCTAGCGCGGTATTTAACTGGTTTATTCCCCGGACTGGAGAATGAAACTCCTCTAAGGTGCAGCCAAAGCGTTTCTCGCGGGATTTGCGAAAGTAGGCTCGATCACCGGGATGGATAGCATTGAATAGATCCATAATTATGATCCGCATTATCGCCGGGGCCAGCGCACGCTCGGCATAGTGCTTGAAGAAACGTCCCCGTGTCTCGGCCACACCTTCTCCCAGCAGTGGCGCTTCAGGGTAGCAGCGATCCAAATAGCTCATGATTTCGTAGCTATCAGTGATTACCTCGCCATTGTCGACCAGCACCGGCACCTTGTCGTGGTGGGCAAAGGCTAACGCTTCTTTCTCGGTGAAACGCCATGGTCGCGTTTCCACATCGAGGCCCTTGTGAGCCAACGCATAGCGAATCCGCCAGCAGAAAGGCGAGAAGCGCAGCCCTTCCTCGATGCCGCAGAGTTCATAAAGCACCCGTGTCATGCACGCCTCCTAATATTGATTCCGACGAAATCGCGCATCGCTAGGCTACGACATGGCTGCCTGTATCCACCACCGCTTGCAATATAGCCCATTGCTCGAGGCTGATACGGGGAATTCTCTGGGTCATGAAACACTCGCGGATCGGTGCGCCTGGCTGGATATCACCGCGCATGGCTGAACGACGCGGTAATTGATCGAATTATCCGTTCTTTATGCGCTGAATAGCGGCACTTT
>DATHXP010000411.1:0-2503 GCA_035459605.1 Halomonas sp.
GGCCATAATGGCCAGGGATTCCGACAGGGTTTTACCCCGCTTGTAGGGTCAATCCGAGGCGGTCAGTGCTTCGAACACATCGGCAATGGCCATGATCTTTTCCGGCTTCGACACCCTGCTGGATCACTCCATCAACGGCTTCAACGCCATGCCGGCGCGCGGCGGCAACCCCAACCTCTCCGACGAAGAGATGCTGGCGGTTACCAGGTACATGCTTGAGCCGGTCATGGACGTGCCCGACGATGGAGCCTCTGCCGCTGGCGATGAAGCTGCCGCCGAGGACGCCGCCAGCAGTGACGCCGCCCCCGCCGAAGACGCAGCGCAGGTTGCCGCAGCCGACAGCGATGCAGCGGCGGATGAGACCCAGCAGGCAGCCGTTCAAGACGATGCCGAGCCCGCTGCGGATAGCGGGCAGGAAGAGGCGACCGAAGTGGCCGGCGCCGATCTGCCCGGTGCCGACAAGATTGGCGTCTGCGTGGCCTGCCATGGCCAGGACGGCCACGGCACGGCCCCGATCTACCCCAACCTGGCGGGGCAGAATGCCGAATACATGGAAAGCGCTTTGAAGGCCTATCGTGCCGGAGAGCGTGAAGGCGGCATGTCCATGGTGATGACACCGATGGCCGCTGGCCTGTCTGACGAAGACATCGTTGACCTGGCGGAATACTATAGCCAGCAGACGCCGTGAGCTATTAATTCGGCAATCAAATAGGTCATCCTGACCTATTTGATTATCGCCAGCGCATCGCGCTCTTCGAGCCCCGTATGGCAGCCGCCATACGGGGCTCTTGCGTTTATCACGTCTGGCTACCCCAGCAGCGAGCGCAGCCCGTCGATGGCGCTCTGGCCGCGCGCCTGCTTGCGCTCGGGATCTTCCCGGTCGGCGCGGCCTTCCCACTCCAGCAGCTCAGCCGGCAGCTCATCGAGAAAGCGGCTCGGCGTGCACTCCATCAGCTCGCCGTAGGTCTTGCGCTGACGGGCCAGGGTCAACGTCAGGGTCTGGCGCGCCCGGGTAATGCCCACGTAGGCCAGGCGGCGCTCCTCTTCCACCGTGCCCGACTCCACGGCGTTGCGGTGCGGCAGCAGCTCTTCTTCCAGCCCCATCAGGTACACATGGGGAAACTCCAGCCCCTTGGAAGCGTGCATGGTCAAAAGCTGGACCCGGTCGGAGTCGTCTTCCTCGGCCTGCTGCTCGAGGATATCGCGCAGCACCAGCCGCGAGATGGCCGCCTCCACGCTGTCGGTCTGCGTCTCCTCGGAGGCCGGGCCCTCTTCCGCTCTCTCTTCCGGGTCGACCCGCATCGACTTCTCGAGCTGATCGATCAGCGTCCAGACGTTGGCCATGCGCCGCTCGGCAACGGTCGGGGCGCTGGCGTTCTGATACAGCCAGGCCTCGTAGTCCATGGCGTGGATCATTTCGCGAATCGCCGCCATGGCGTCGTTGTGGTCCATGCGGCTTCGCACGCCATCGATAAAGTGGGTAAAACGTCCCAGCCGCTCCACCGCCCGGGCGGGCAGCTGCTCGGCCAGGCCCAGCTCATGGCAGGCGGCAAACAGCGAGCTGCCCCGCTCGCTGGCGTAGTTGGCCAGTTTCTCCAGGGTGCCCGGGCCAATCTCGCGGCGCGGCACGTTGACGATGCGCAGGAAGGCGTTGTCGTCGGCCGGGTTGATCAGCAGCCGCAGGTAGGCCATGGCGTCCTTGATCTCGTTGCGCGAGAAGAACGAGGTGCCGCCGGAGAGCCTGTAGGGTATCTGATAGTGCTGCAGCTTGAGCTCCAGCAGCCGCGCCTGGAAGTTGCCGCGGTAGAGCACCGCGAAGTCGCGCCATTCGGCACGCTCCTTGATACGTCGGGTCAGGATCTCGCTGGCCACCCGCTCGCTCTCGGCCTCCTCGTGGCGGTTGACCACCACGCGGATCGGATCGCCCTCGCCCCTGTCGGACCACAGCGTCTTGTCGTAGACGTGGGGGTTGTTGCTGATCAGGGCGTTGGCGGCGCGCAAAATGGTGCCGGTGGAGCGGTAGTTCTGCTCCAGCTTGATCACCTTGAGGCGCGGGAAATCCTCGCCCAGGGTCACCAGGTTCTCGGGGCGCGCGCCGCGCCAGGCGTAGATCGACTGGTCGTCGTCGCCCACCACGGTGAAGGTCTGGCGCTCGGCCATCAGCAGGCGCACCAGCATGTACTGGCTGACGTTGGTGTCCTGATACTCGTCCACCAGCATGTAGTGGATCCTGCGCCGCCAGCGGGCCAGCGCCTCGGGATCGTCGCGCAGCAGGATGACCGGCAGCAGGATCAGGTCGTCGAAGTCCACCGCGTTGTAGGCCTTGAGGTGGCGCACGTAGGCCTCGTAGACCCGGGCGGCCAACAGCTCGTCGTCATCGGCGGCGTGGGACAGCGCCTGACCGGGCAGCACCAGATCGTTCTTCCAGCTGGAGATCACCGACTGCACCCGGTTGATCTGGTCGGCGTCGATCTGGGCGTCTTTGTTCATCAGGTCGCGCAGC
>DATHXP010000412.1:0-2899 GCA_035459605.1 Halomonas sp.
TGAGCAAGTGGAGGCAAACGCCAAACTGATAGCCTCCGCGCCGGACCTGCTAGACGCATTACGGCTTATCGCCAGTGCAAAGGATCGCGGCTTTGACATCGACTATGCGATTGGGTGCGCTAAAGCCGCCATAAGAAAAGCAGAGGTGAGTTATGAATTATCAAAACCAGACCGACAACCGTGACGAAGCAGCCAGGGAGCTTGGTGTTTCTTGCTCGGAAATTGATTACTACGCATGGCCGCAAATTTTTGGATCAACTGCCGGGCCATTTGGCGGTATTAGTGGGCAAGCTATAAGCTCTTTCACAATAGAGGCGTATGCAAACGGGAGAGAGGCGGTTATTTTTTGCAAACAAAGGCGGCTTAAAAAAGTGGACAACTTTGAGCCAATGATGCGCATTTAACACATAACCGCAATCCCACCACCGTGTTGGCTTTTTTACTCCTGCTGTGATTAGCATTTACACCGCCCAGCCAACCTGATATACTAGCCACGCCCTAACCGTATTGTAGCACCCGTCGCACGTTTTCCTCAGTGCGTGCGAAACCGGCCCCACCAGCGGTATATCTGGTGGGCATTGAAAAGCCTGTTGCTGGAATTTTCTAACCCTAGATCCGGTCTGGCGACTGTTCGGTAGCAGGCTTTTCAGTGCAGTGAATGCCAAGGCTGATTGGCAACCTAGTAAGGCGGGTAACATTCAGACACTTTAGGGCTGATTATATGAACCGCATGCAGGAGATCAGCACCGGCCACCGCATCACCTATTCAGCAACCCCGCCATGGTGCGAGCAAGCGCCGTGGCCTTTAGCGGAAGTGACAGCGCCATCAGCACAGACCGTCACGCCGTCGTCAATAACAACGATGCGCTTTTCTGATACATAGGCGATTGATGCCAGCACGATAGACGCGCAAGCAAGTAGCGCAATCGCCCAGTCTTTCAGATCACACCAAGTCATAAGAACGCCTTCAGCGCGGTGACAAGCCCAAGCTCACTAGACACGACCATTAATCCAGCGCCAACGACCGCCCAGAAAATGGCAAGCAGACGCTTGTCGATTGACTCAAGCCGGCGATCCATTTTCTGGTTATCGCTGTGAAGCTGCGTTAGCTGTTGGTCGTGCCGGTCTACGCGCCACTCCAGGCGGTACACCTTGCGCTCGATTTCCGGCTCGTCACTCACGCGAGTCTCCCTGCACTGCCTTCACTGTTCGCTTGTGCTTGTTGGCGCAATCGGCGTACTTGCCGACTGTCGAGATAATCCATTCTGCCGTTTCGACTTGAGTTCGTGGTGCGTTGTCCAGCGGCTCGCATGGCGAGGCCAGGTTAGCGGGCAGCGTTGGCGCTGTCGATGGAACGCTGGAACACCCTGCGAGCGTCATCGCTCCAATCGCAAGCAGTGTTGTCCGTGGGTACATATTTCACCACTTCGTGCGCGCGGTCGCGGTATTCGATTTGACGTTCGGCGCGTTGGGATTCATAAATTGCTGCGTTCTCTTCGGCCACCGCGCGTTGTTGTTCGATTGCGCGCTCAACCTTCGCACGGGCCTGCTCACGGCCTTGTTCTATCAACGAGGTCCGATACCACAGAAACGCAGCGATAGCGGCTACGGCGACGGCTCCGTAGATGTAGCGTTTGAGCATCACCGCGAGATGCCAATCTTCACGTCGTCATACGTCGACGCGCCGATGTACAGGTAAACCACGCCGCCAAGAGTGATATATACAGGCCACGCCAACGCGCCAAGCGCTGCGCTATCAGCAACGATTGCCAAGAACGGATAGGCTAGCATTCCACACATGGACGCATACGCCATGCGACGGCGGTGCCTCCATCGCTCTGCCGGGTTTGGGTGGTCTTCGATGGTCACTTCATCGCCTCAATCGCGCGCGCGTAAGACTTGCCCCACTGCTTGGGATGCGGCTTGCCTGGCCGCCAACACTCCAAGTATTGGGTCCACGCCGTATCAGCATCACCAATAGCCGGCAACGGGTGCGGCAGCGTCCAAAGCAACAGCCGCGCAAAACACGCCGCCAAGATGTCGTTGTCAGCAAGCGCGTTGTACACAACGTGCGCGTCTGGATCATAGTGCAAATCTGCACACACGTTCGCCGCGATATCCATCGTTGCATTGTGACGCAAAACACCTGCAACGCCGCCGCCTTGCTCGAATTGCCAGAAACCGCGCGCCGGGCCTCGAACTTGGCGACGGTGACTAAATCCGCTCTCCTGGTAGCCAATCGCAAGCAGCATGACCACTGCCTCGTCGGATAGCATCTCGGCAGGTAGGTGTCGTTTGATGGCGAATCGAATCAAGTCGATCATGCAATAATTACCTGTGCGGCGAGTGCTGCCCCAAAGACAGCCCCGACGATGTACTCGGCAGCGCCGGTATTCCATCGCGTTTGCCAGCCTAGCCAATAGGCCGGGGCGAACAACGCAACGGCAGCCACGCCAATGCCAAGCGCCACCCACGATTCACCAACCAACGGCACGATGGAGAACATGGGCAAGTAGTGCAGCCCTCTCAATCCCATGCCAGTGAAGTCGCGCCAAAATCGCCACGCATATGGGCGGATGCGACCTTCGTTGTATGTCACGTCCACGCGCAATGGGTGAATCTCTCCGCGATCCATCGCCCATTCTTTCCCGAACAGGTGCATCAACGCCTCGTCAATCCACTTGACTTCCGGTGCGTCTTGCCAACCGTTCGCCTTTCGCCCGAGGTCGAAGTAGCTTCCCCATCCGCTCACTGATCCACTCGAGGGTCAGCTCCAGTGCGCCCTGCATGGCGCCCAGTGCCTGGGCACCGACGCCGAGGCGCTCCCGGGGCAACTCCTGCATCAGGTAGGCAAAGCCGGCGCCTTCCTCGCCGAGCAGGGCATCCTCGGGCAGCTCGA
>DATHXP010000413.1:0-2386 GCA_035459605.1 Halomonas sp.
TACCAAGCCACAAACTGGGCCACGCCAACTTTCACCGAGGTGTCGGCTTTATAGCCCACGACACGCTCCAGCTCGCTGGAGTCGGCATAGCTGTCGGGCACGCCCCTCACCTAATCGCCCTGACCCCGCCGCGCCGGCCGATGCCGGCGGCAACGCGGAACAGGTCGGGGATATTCAAGCGCCGGTCGGCGGTACGATTCACCACCCCGATCTCGATCGCCGCTTCGATCAGCGCGTCTTCTTTGCTCTGCCCGGCGCTGGGGCTCTCCAGGGCATGGGGCGGCAAATAGGGTCGGGCCGAATCCGCTTCCAGGTGGCTAGACTGTGCGGCCTGGCGAATCGCGTCGACCACGCCGCTCTCCTGCCAGCGCGCTGTGACCTCTTCCGCAGCGGCCGGCACGGTCATGCCCCGCAGCGGTTCCAGCAACTGTTGCACCCAGGGGTAATCTTCCTGCAGCTCTCTTAGCCGTATTCGGGAGGCTTCCTGAACGCCGCGCTTGATGCCTTCAAAATGCAGCAGAACATTCGCCTCGGCATGGTGACGCTCGGTGATGGTGTGCGCCTGCTTAAGCGTCACCAGGAAGCTGCGCGGACTGATCTGCCCCTTGGCATCGGCCAGGTGCGTCGGCAGCCAGGTGTAGGTCTTGCCCCGGCGCCGATTGCGCCCCATGAACGGGCTGGCGATGGCCTGCAGCACCTCGGCTTGCAGCGTCTCCTGCGTGCGCAACGCTTCAGGCACCACATAGACGGTCTCCCCCCCGATGGGCAAAGCGCCAAAATGTTCGCCGAACTGGCTCGTCAGCCACTCCCGAAACGCCGGCCCCGCTTGGGCATCGTTGCCGAGCTGGTGCCACAGCAGCCCATAGAGATCGGCGCGATGCCATTCGAGCAGCACCCGACCGTGGGTCAACTTGGAGGCGTCGGGAAAGGCCCAGACGCTGCTGTCTTCCCAAAGATCCGGGCGCAGGAAGAACTTGGTGCGAATAGCGCGGTAGTCGCGCAGATCAATCCCCACGCGCAGCAGGCCCCGCAGCAGGGTGCGAATCTGATCCCAGTCATCGCCCAGCCGGTCCAGGGCGTCGAAGACGATCAGGTGTCGCTCACCGCGCGCCTTCAGCTGCGCATCCAGCGTAGCGAAGAGGCGCTCTTCGGTTTCCGGGTCGCTGGCAACGGTCGCCACCCGCGCTTCCCAGCTATCTGCCGCTAGAAAGTTGCGGTGCTCGGTGCCCTCGACCAGCTGGTAGAGGATCACCGTGCGCCAGATATCCTCGGGCTGATAGTCCTGCTCGAGCAGCTGTTTCAACACCCGGCGCGAAGGGTGGTGACGGTTGCCGGTGGCGGAAGAGTAGCCCCAACCCACCTTCACCTTGTCGAGCCGCAGGCGCTTGAGCTGCCTGGCGATCGCCCCTCGGGTCGCCTCGCCGTTCAAGGCCGCGCTCCAGAAACTCTTACCCGTACCGCGATCGCCCACCACGACGGCTGTATCCGGATTGAGCGCGCTCTCGTGGCCGGGCACCACATAGACGCTCGTCGGTGCGGGCGGCTCGGTGCCATGATGCGCCACCTCTTCCGGGATCGCTTCAAAGGCGGGGCGCAGCGCATCGTTCAATTCGAGGCTAGCACTCACTGGGTCTCTTCCTCACGCAGTCGCAGGCAGGCCTGCAGCCCGTCGAAAAACTCCCCGAAGGCTTCGCGAATGGCCTGTTCACCGACGCTGGCCAACTGAGCCAAAGGCTCGAAGGCTTCGAAGTGTTCGCTGCGTAGAATCGCCAGCGGCCAGTGCGGCGCAGCCGGATCCCCCTCATCGAAGCTGAAATGCGCCGTCTCGTCGGTGGCTTCCTCGGGGGCTATGGCATCGTACAGGGTATCGACCCACACGGCATAGGCGCTAGCGGCGAAGCGGCGCTTGTCGACATCGCGCATGGAGGCCCGTGCCTGCACCATATGGAAACGCTGTCGCCAGTCCGCCTCGATATTCTCAAGCTCACCCACCGACGCCAGCTGCGCCAGGTGAGCGAAGAGGTAACGGTAGCCTTCCCAGGACGCCGGCACGTCGACGGCGAAGAAGAACACCTCGGCCCCCAGGTGCAGCAGGTTGGCGGCTACGGTTTCGTGCAGCCCGGCGCGGCTGTCGATCAGCACCACGTCCGGCGCGACTTCGGCTTCCAGCACCGCGACCATGCGCTGCAAACGCGCAGCGAAGCCGCTGCCATCTTCGCCCTCCAGATAGCCGCGCGCCAGCTTGGCCAGCACGCTCTGGGCGTGCTGCATCGAACGACTGCCCACTGCCGGCGCGACCCAAAGCCCCGGGCTATCGACCAGCACGCTCTCTGCCACCATATCGGCCGGCAGCCGGGGAGTGGAGTTGCCGACCAGGTCCTCTACC
>DATHXP010000414.1:0-6334 GCA_035459605.1 Halomonas sp.
TGAGCGGCTTTCCGTGGATCATCGGAAGCGCTGCGCTACTATTTCGGCAATCAAATAGGTCATCCTGACCTCAGAAGGAGTGCGATATGGGTTTGATCGCGTGGTTGATTATCGGCGGCCTGGCCGGCTGGATTGCGGGCAATATCATGCGCGGCGGCGGCTTCGGCATCCTCGGCAATATCGGCGTGGGCGTGGTGGGCGCCGTGGTGGGCGGCTTTCTGTTCAGCCTGCTGGGTCTCCAGGCCGGCGGCTTTATCGGCTCGCTGGTCACGGCGATCGTGGGCGCCATCGTGCTGCTGTGGGTGGTGGCGAAGGTGCGCCAGGGCTAGCGCTGATAGCGTCCGGCTGGCTACCAGGGGTTGATGTCCGGCGTGGCGGCGCGCAGCCGGTCGCGGGCAATATCCCGGGCAATATACAGCGCGGCAATGGCCCGAGCCTCGTGAAAGTCCTCTCGGGCGAGCAGCCCGGGTAATTCATCGAAGGCGCGGGTCTCGACGATCAGCGGCTCGGGTTCGTCGCCCGGCAGCCGCTTGGGATAGAGGTCGGTGGCCAGCATGACCTGCATGCGATGACTCATGTAGTTGGGCGCCAGGGTCAGCTCCACCAGCGGCTCGATGCGGTGGGCACCGAAGCCGCACTCCTCCATCAGCTCGCGATTGGCCGCGGTGACGATATCTTCGCCCGGGTCCACCAGCCCCTTGGGCAGCGTCAGCACGTAGTCCTCGATGCCGGCGGCATATTCGCGAATCAGCAGCACGTGCTCCGGGTCGGGCAGGGCGACGATCATCACCGCGCCGTAGCCTCGGCCCGTGCCACCCAGGCGTTCGAAGGTGCGCTCGGCGCCGTTGGAGAAGCGCAGCTCCATCTCTTCAACGCGAAACAGGCGGCTCTCGGCGACGGTGCGCTGCGCCACAACCTCGGGTTTTTGCAAGGGTGACTCACTCATGGCGGCTTCCTGGTGGAATGGTGGGTGGCATGCGATCAGGGCATTGATTGGTTAGACTAGCATGTCACTCTGTACCATGACGCTTGTGCGGTCTCGCGGGGAGTTCCATGACAATAGACAGTGTGCGGCTCGACAAGTGGCTGTGGGCGGCGCGCTTCTTCAAGACGCGCGCGCTGGCCAAGAAGGCCATCGACGGCGGCAAGGTGCACTACAACGGCGCCCGCGCCAAGAGCAGCAGGGCCGTGGAAACCGGCGCCCTGATTCGCGTGCCCCAGGGCTGGGACCGGATGGAGGTCGAGGTGCTGCTGCTGTCGGATCAGCGCCGGGGCGCCCCCGAGGCCCGCACCCTCTATCGGGAAACCGCCGACAGCCAGGCGCGGCGCGCCGCGGAGGCGGAAAACCGGCGCCTGGCCAATCAGGCCATGCGCCATCCGCTCAAGCGCCCCGACAGCAGAGACCGTCGCGAGATCAAGCGGTTTATGCGCGATCCGGGGGATCAGTAGCGCCTGCGGGTGCAGTGTCCCCTGGATGTTATTTATTGATCCGTTACTTCAGGTTGTTCAATGCCAGACCAGATTCAGCGTTTTATTTTCGAGCACACCAACGTTCGCGGCGAGATCGTCAGCCTTGCGAAGGCGCACCTTGAGGTGATGGAACGCCACGATTATCCCCGCGCGGTAACCCGTGAGCTCGGCGAGCTGCTGGCCGCCGTGGCGCTGCTGACCGAGACCGTCAAGCTCGACGGCACCCTGAGCATTGAAGTGCGCGGCCAGGGCGCGGTGAGCATGATGATGGCCGAGTCTAACCCCGGCGGTGAGCTGCGCGCCATCGCGCAGCTGGACGAGGCGGCGGCGCTGCCCGCCGAGGACGCCAGCTTTGTCGAGCTGTTCGGCGGCGGGCGCATCACCATCACGCTTGCCCCCAAGGGCGGACGCCGCTACCAGGGCGTGGTCGCCCTGGATCGCGATGACCTGGCCGGCTGCCTGGAAGACTACTTTACTCAGTCTGAGCAGCTGCCCACCCGGCTGTGGCTTGCCGCCGACAGCGAGCACAGCGCGGGTCTTTTGCTGCAGCGCCTGCCCGACGAGTCGCTCAACCAGGACGATGATGCCTGGGAGCGCAGCGTGATGCTGGCCAGTACGCTGAGCGCGGACGAAATGCTGGACGTGGGGCCCGAGGAGGTGCTGCGCCGCCTGTACCATGAGGAAAGCGTGCGCCTCTTCGCGCCCAAGGCGCTGCGCTTTGGCTGCACCTGTTCGCGCGAGCGCATTGCCGGCGCCCTGCTGTCGCTGGGCGGGCAGGAGCTGCGTGACATTCTGGCCGAGCAGGGCAGCATCGAAACCCAGTGCCACTTCTGTCATACCCGCTACAGCTTTGCCGCCGTGGAGATCGAGTCGATGCTGGTCGACCCCGATGGTCCACCCCCGACTGTGCACTGATTTTAGGTAATAAAACTACAGGGTTTCCCACCAAGAGCGGCGTTTCGCGCCGCGGCAATCTTTGCCATAATGCGCGCCATTCATCCAGGTGCGAGCGGTGTTGAACGAGTTGAACGACGCGGACCGCGGCTGGCGGAGCTCGCGGAATAATCCATCAGCCATCATCCACGCAAGGTAAACGAGAGAATGGCCCAAGGCCCAGGAACCGAAATGAACATGACTCAAGCAGCTCCCGACACGGCCCAGGCGACCGCCCACGTCAACCTCAGCAGCGCCGAGCTGATCGAACGTGCCGTCGCCAGCGGTGAGGGTCGTCTGGCGGCCCAGGGAGCGCTGGTAGTGAAGACCGGCGAACGCACCGGTCGCTCGCCCAAGGATCGCTTCATTGTCGACGAGCCCTCCACCCGCGAGGAGATTGACTGGGGCAGCGTCAACCGCCCTTTCGCCGCCGACAAGTTCGATGCGCTGTGGGCGCGCGTCGAGGACTACCTCTACGCCCGCGAGCACTATGTTTCCGAGCTGCACGTGGGCAGCGATCCGACGCACTACCTGCCGGTTCGGGTCAGCACCGAGACTGCCTGGCACGGCCTGTTCGGGCGCACCATGTTCGTGCGCCCCGACGCCTACAATCCCGCGGCCAAGGAGGAGTGGAGCGTTATCAACGCGCCGTTCTTTGTCTGCGACCCGGCCCGCGACGGCACCAACTCCGACGGCTGCGTGATTCTCAACTTTGCCCAGAAAAAGGTGCTGATCGCCGGCATGCGCTACGCCGGCGAAATGAAGAAAGCCATGTTCTCGGTGCAGAACTTCCTGCTGCCGGCCGCGGACGTGCTGCCGATGCACTGCAGCGCCAACGTCGGTGAGGACGGCGAGACCGCGCTGTTCTTCGGCCTCTCCGGCACCGGCAAGACGACCCTGTCGGCCGACCCTGTGCGCTACCTGATCGGCGATGACGAGCACGGCTGGGGCGCGGGTACCGTCTTCAACATCGAGGGCGGCTGCTACGCCAAGTGCATCGATCTTTCCGAAAAGAACGAGCCGATCATCTGGAACGCCATCAAGTTTGGCACCGTGCTGGAAAACGTGGTGCTCAACGACCGCCGCGAGCCGGACTACGCCGACGACAGCCTGACCCAGAACTCGCGCGCCGCCTATCCGCTGGAGCACGTCGACAAGCGCGTGGTGGAGAACCGCGCCGGTGAGCCCAGCGCCATCGTCTTTCTGACCTGCGACATGAGCGGCGTGCTGCCGCCGGTGTCGGTGCTGTCCAAGGAGGCCGCGGCCTATCACTTCCTGTCGGGCTATACCGCCAAGGTCGGCTCCACCGAAGTCGGCTCGTCCAGCAGCTTGGAAGCGACCTTCTCCACCTGCTTTGGCGCGCCTTTCTTCCCGCGTCCGGCGCGCGTCTACGCCGACCTGCTGATCAAGCGCGTGGCCGAAAAGGATGCCCAGGTCTACCTGGTCAATACCGGCTGGACCGGCGGCGCCTACGGCGAGGGCGGCGCGCGCTTCTCGATTCCCACCACCCGCGCCATCATCAGCGCCATCCAAAGCGGCGCCCTGCGCGGCGTCGAAACGCGCCACTTGGACGGCCTGAACCTGGCCGTGCCCGCCGCCGTGCCCGGCGTCGACTCGCGCCTGCTCGACCCGCGCGAGACCTGGGAGGACAAGACCGCCTACGATCGCCGGCTGGGCGATCTGGTCGCCAAGTTTGTCGACAACTTCAAGAAGTTCGACGGCGTCAGCGACGCCATCGTCAAGGCCGGCCCGCGCCTCGGCTGAACTCGGTCCGCAGCGGCAGGTCTCAAAGGGAAGCTGCGGCTTCCCTTTTTTGGGGCTGTCCACGGCACGCCGATCCAACGCACGGGAGCACCGGCCATGAAACGACGCCAATTTCTGGGACTGCTGGGACTCGCAGGGCTTGCCGGCGTGGCGCCCGGCATGGTCAGCGCGCGACCCAAGCTCGACCTGGCCCCGGCGCCGGGGCTTGACACCCTCGAGCTGACCGATGAGCAGTGGCGCGAACGCCTGAGCGAGGCGCGCTACAAGATTCTGCGCAAGGGAGATACCGAACCCGCCGGCTCAAGCCCGCTGGACAAGGAAACCCGCGACGGCGAGTATCGCTGCGCGGGCTGCGACCTGGTGCTGTTTGAAAGCGGCATGAAGTACGACTCCGGCACCGGCTGGCCGAGCTTCTTCACCCATGTGGAAGGCCACCTGCTCACCGAGCGCGACTTTGTGCTGCTGATTCCGCGCACCGAATACCACTGCGCCCGCTGCGGCGGCCATCAGGGTCACGTGTTTGAAGACGGCCCCGAGCCCACCGGCCTGCGCTGGTGCAACAACGGCCTGGCGCTGAAGTTCGTTCCCTCCCGCGTCTGAATGAGTCTGGGTCTATCCTTCCCCGCGCGTGGCTGCGTTCTCGAGCCGAGAGTAGGCCGCGCCCAGCCTCACCACGATCGCCATCACTGGCAGCAGCAGTGCGCCCGCCACCAGGAAGGTCAGGGTGAACCCTGCCAGTTCGGCGATGAAGCCGAGCAACAGGGGCGCGACTACTTGGGCGCCGCGATTCCCCATTAGCCGCATGCCCAGTGCGCTGGAACGCTGCTCCGGGCGAACGACCTCGGTGAGGATCACCATAGACAGTGGTTGAGAGATCCCCGAACCAAGCCCGACCAGAATGGCGAACAGCGACAGCAGCCACACGCTCTCCGAAAGGCCGGTCAATGAGAGGCCCAAGGCCACGGTAGCGACCGAGGCGATCATGGTACGCGAACGACCACCCAGGGCGCTGATGACCTGGGGCATGATAAGGCGGATCAGCATGGCTGCCAGCGCGCGCAGGCTGACTAGCACTCCAATCAAGGTGGCGGAGAACGCCAGCTCCTCGAGGTAGATCGGCAGGAAGGCAGCATGCGCACCGAGGGCGAAGAGTACGGCGACGGTCACCACCAGCGACAGCTGCACGCCGAGGTTGCCACACAGCAGCGACGCTTGTGCACGATAGCTCAGGAGCGAGCTTGGGGTGGCAAGGCTGCGGCGTGCGCTGCCCGCAAGAAAGCAGGCGCTGGCCACACCCAGGGCCGGAATCACGCCAATGGTGGCGAAGACTCCTGTGGTCGACAGGGTGTCGATCATGTGTCCCGCCAGCAGCGGTCCGACCAGCTGGCCGCCGGAAGGGCACATGGTGTACCAGCCGAAGTAACGTTCAAGAACGGCCCCCTGGCCCAGTCCCGCCACTACTGACTGGGCGGCGATCACCATTACCAGGTGTGCCAGGCCGAGGATGACCTGCGTGGCGAGCAGCCCACCCAGCGTGGGTGCAAGGAGGCTTACCCAAGGGGCCAGCATCATGCCCACTGCCCCCATCAGGAACATCTTCTGTGCCCCCAGCCGGGTGACGGTGCCCCCCAGTGGAATTGCCAGGACTAGAGGCAGCAGGTAGGGGGCTGCCATGAGGCCTCCCAGCAGCGAGGGGCCGGCCCCCAGCTCGAGTGCCCGAAGCGGCACCGCCAGGAGGAGCATGGTCTGGGCCACGAAGGCGCTGGTCAGCCCCGTGCAGACCATCGTGAGATTGCGTATGGCATGCGGCTCCCGGGCCACCGCCATGTTCATGTCGGGCATGGTGCCTCACATCAGAATGTTGTCACTTCAGGGCGCCGCCAGGCGGCTTGTCCGTATGACCCGTGCCCGCCGGCGGCAGGGCGAATCTCCATGAGCTGGGTGGCGATCCCGTCCGGCGCTTACGACCATCGCATCATGGCCGATACCGCGCGCTTCCTATAATTTGTATGTTTCTGGGCTCTACTGAATACTCAAGTATACATTAACGTAGGGCCTTCACCGTGACTGGGGTTTAGTCACTCGCCAGCCAGGAGCCAATAGGAGGTTTCTCCATGAACAATTCAAGGCGCCATGCATCAGGTGTCATCCGACAGGCACTCGGCCT
>DATHXP010000415.1:0-4450 GCA_035459605.1 Halomonas sp.
TCCACCTCGTCCTTGTCGGCGTGGCGCAGGCGCTTGTAATGGTTGTAGACGGCCACCGACAGCACCATCTTGGCGCGGTCCTGGCCGATCACGTAGTCATCGAGGGTGTGCCGAATATCACGCGGGGCAGGCAGACGCTCCTCATCGCTCTCGGCGTCGGCATCGAGAACCTCCTCGCGAATAATGTCGTTGCACAGATCGACGCACTCATCGCAGATATACACGGACGGACCGGCAATCAGCTTGCGTACCTCATTCTGGTTCTTGCCGCAGAATGAGCAGTAAAGCAGCTTGCTGTCGTCGTCCTTGCCTTTGCCGTCGGCCATTTAGCGTACCTCTAGTTACAGCGGCAGCCCGCAGGCCGCCGGTCTATACGTCAAAGCGAGATGAATTCACGCTATCAGGATGTGGGCCGCTTATCCAGCACGGCATCGATCAGGCCATACTCCGCGGCCTGCTTGCCGTCCATGAAATTATCGCGATCGGTATCCTTGGCGATAGTCTCGATATCCTGGCCGGTGTGGTGCGCCAGAATCTGATTGAGCCGGTCGCGAATACCCAGAATCTCACGGGTGTGAATCTCGATATCCGAGGCCTGGCCCTGATAGCCGCCCAGCGGCTGATGAATCATCATCCGCGAGTTGGGCAGACAAAAACGCTTGCCCGCCGCGCCGCCGGCCAGCAGCAGCGCCCCCATGCTCGCCGCCTGCCCGATACACACCGTAGACACGTCGGGCTTGATGAACTGCATGGTATCGTAGATCGACATCCCCGCCGTCACCGCACCGCCCGGCGAGTTGATGTAAAAATGGATGTCCTTATCCGGATTCTCGGACTCCAGGTACAGCAGCTGGGCGACCAGCAGATTGGCGGAATAGTCTTCAACCGGGCCCACCAGGAAAATCACCCGCTCCTTGAGCAGGCGCGAGTAGATGTCATAGGCCCTCTCGCCGCGGGCACTCTGCTCGACCACCATCGGCACCAGGCCGCCGGCGGACTGAATATCAAAGGCGTTGCTCATCTGGGTGATGTCCTTGCATCCGGTGAGTGGTAGCGACACGGGGCGCATCCGGCTCGCCGGATGCGCTACCGGCATCAGGCCTGGGCGTCGTCGCCGTCGGCCTCATCCTCGTCTTCCTCAGCGTCGCCGGCCTGCTGCTGAGCGGCAGCCAGCGCTTCCTGGTAGGTCATGCTCACGTCCTTGACGGTCGCCTGACCCAGCAGCGCATCGACGGCCTTCTCTTCGAGGACGGCGGACTTGACCTGGTTCTTCATCTGCTCGTTGGCCATGTAGTGCTCGACGACCTGCTCGGGTTCCTGATACTGCCTGGCGAGCTCCTCGACCTTGGCCTTGATCTCGTCGTCGCTGGCGCCCAGCTCGTGGGACTTGATCACCTCGGCCAGCAGCAGACCCACCTGCACGCGGCTCTTGGCCTGCTCGGCAAACAGCTCGTTGGGCAGCTGGCTGGCGTCGAAGTCCTCGCCCAGGCCAAACTGCTGCGCCGCCTGGCGCTTGAGGCCGTCGGTTTCCTGCTGGATCAGCGCCTGGGGCACGGGAATATCGTTGGCCTTCTGCAGCGCCTCGAGCACCTGCTGCTTGACGCGGTTGTCGACGGCCTGGGCCGCCTCGCGCTGCATGTTCTCACCAATCTCCGAGCGGAACCTCTCCAGATCGCCGTCCTCGACGCCAAAGCTCTTGACAAACTCGGCATCGACCTCGGGCAGCGTCTGAGCCTTCACCGCATTGACCTTGACCCTGAACGTCGCCTCCTGACCGGCCAGGTTCTCGGCCTGATAGTCTTCGGGGAAGGTAACCTGGATTTCGGTGTCGTCGCCGGCATTGGCGCCAATCAGCTGCTCTTCGAAGCCGGGGATGAAGCTGCCGGAGCCGATTACCAGGTCGTGACCCTCGGCGCTGCCGCCCTCGAAGGGCTCGTCGCCCAGGAAGCCCTGAAAGTCGATGTTGAGCTGATCGCCATCTTCGGCGGCGCGCTCGACCTCATCCCAATTGGCATGCTGTTTGCGCAGCGTCTCGATCATTTCGTCGATATCAGACTCGCTGATCTCGACCGCGGGACGCTCGACCTCGGCACCCTCGATGGAGGCCAGCTCGATCTCGGGGTAGACCTCGAGGGTGGCGACGAACTCCAGATCCTTGCCGGACTCGTTGACGCTGGCTTCTATATGCGGGTAGCCCGCCGGATTCAGGTTCTGTTCGGTGATGGCGCGCACGTAGTGCTCGCGCATCGCTTCGCCGACGACCTCGCTGCGCACTTCGGAGCCGTAACGCCGCTTCACTTCGGACATGGGTACCTTGCCCTTGCGAAAGCCATCGATGCGCACGTTCTTGGCGGCCTGCTTGAGACGGGCACTTACGGCCTCGTCGATCTCGGCGGCCGGCACCTGAACCTTGACACGGCGTTCAATCTGGGAGGTCGTATCGACGGAAACTTGCATGAAATGTCCTCTACCGACGGGGTCGTGAATCATTGGATGTTTAAGGAAGGGGATTCTATGAATCCCGCGAGCCAGTGGCAAGCGCGGACCTGCACCAATGACACAGCACATGGGGGCGGCTCATCGAAAAACAAGGCATCGTCCACGTTTTCAGCGTGAGACAGATGGAGCCATGGCGCGTTTCAAGCCAGCGCGAACGCTCCGCCAGCGGCCGGATAGCATTGTGACTAATTTAGAGTGGCAGGCAAGAAGGGAATGTCAAAGCCTGACTGAACGAAGAGAAATGGGGTGGGTGATGGGGATCGAACCCACGACAGCCGGAACCACAATCCGGGGCTCTACCACTGAGCTACACCCACCGCAACACAAACCTTTACCACTAGCGCCGCCAAGTGCAAGCAAACTGCCGTGCCGAATGGGGTGGGTGATGGGGATCGAACCCACGACAACCGGAACCACAATCCGGGGCTCTACCACTGAGCTACACCCACCATTGGCACTGCCGTCTCTTCTATCTTGCTTGCAGATCCTGCAGACCCGCCTCGGCTCGACCGCCCGCCGCTGGCACCAGCTGCTGTGGCGCGCCCAGCAGGACTCGAACCTGCAACCTACGGCTTAGAAGGCCGTTGCTCTATCCGGTTGAGCTATGAGCGCATCGTACGCATGCGTGCACCACTCCACAAGCAGGAACAGATAATATGCACCCTATTCATAAACTTGTGGTCGGGGTGGAGGGATTCGAACCCCCGACATCCTGCTCCCAAAGCAGGCGCGCTACCAGACTGCGCTACACCCCGTCGATTCTTGCACGGCGCCAAAGCTGCCGAAGGAGCCTCGTCAAGCGCTGCGTATTGTACGTGACAATCCTAATACGTCAAGCACCGTTTGCGCGTCCCATCTTAACACCCCGTCTCACCGCTAGCCCTTTGCCTTGCGCGCCCGGCATGCGAAAATCGCCACCTTACCAGGCGCTCGCCCGTTGCCAGACTCCCGAGGCGGCCGAGCCAGATTCGTCCACCAGAGGAAGTTCGATGACCGCCCAACTGATCGATGGCAAATCGATTGCCGCCCGAGTCCGCCAGCAGGTAAAACGTCAGGTGCAGGCACGCCGCGAAGCGGGCGGACACGCTCCCGGGCTGGCCGTTGTGCTGGTCGGCGAAGACCCCGCCTCCGCCGTCTATGTACACCACAAGCAGCGGGCCTGCGAGCAGGCCGGCATTCACTCGGTCATGCACCACCTTCCCACCGCCACGACCCAGGATGACCTCGAGGCGCTAGTCGACTCACTGAACGCCGCTCCCGACATCCACGGCATCCTGGTGCAGCTGCCGCTGCCCGAGCATCTGGACGAGCGCCCGATTCTTGAGCGCATCGAGCCCTACAAGGACGTCGACGGTTTTCACCCCTACAACCTGGGCCGCCTGGCGCAGCGCCTGCCTCTGCTGCGTCCCTGCACGCCCAAGGGGATCATCACTCTGCTGCAGGAGAGCGATCTCAAGATACGCGGCCTCAACGCCGTCGTGGTTGGCGCTTCCAACATTGTCGGCCGCCCCATGGCGCTGGAGCTGATACTGGCCGGCTGCACCACCACGGTCTGCCATCGCTTCACCCGGGACCTCGAGCAGCACATTCGGCGTGCCGAACTGCTGGTGGTGGCCGTGGGCAAGCCCGGCCTGGTCAAGGGCGGATGGGTGCGCGACGGCGCCATCGTGATCGACGTGGGCATCAGCCGTCAGCACGACGGCAGCCTGATTGGCGACGTGGAGTTTGACGCAGCCGCCCAGCGCGCCAGCTACATCACGCCGGTGCCCGGCGGCGTTGGCCCCATGACGGTCGCTTCACTGCTGGAAAACACGCTGTGGGCCGCCGAGACCCAGGACGCCATGCGACAACCCTGACGCCGCTGCGAGCGCGCGGCGGGCAAATAGCCAGCGCCCGCACCGCTCCGTTATACTATTGCATTCGATATAACACCCCCAACGACCTGTGAGGG
>DATHXP010000416.1:0-5324 GCA_035459605.1 Halomonas sp.
TTCGGCTTCGATGCCTACGGCGTCAGCGAGGACATGCCCGACCCGGTGGCGCGTTCGATGCAGGCTATGTTCGACCACATTCATGCCATGGACGAGCGCATCGAGCAGATGTCGACCGCCCTGAGCAGGGTCGACGCGAGCTTTCACGATCACGAGCTGCCCACGCTGCGCAATGAAGACTTCGCCGACATGCTTGCCGACGATGAACCAGGCAGTCCGCGCGACGCCGGCAGCGGCACCGACGGCCAGCAACTCGAGGAGGTCGAGCCTCGCGAGCGCAAAGGTTGACCGCTGCGCTCAGGTTTAAGGATAATGGCCAGTCACATGTAGGCCGCCGAGGTAAAGACGCCATGCGCCTGACCACCCGGGGACGCTATGCCGTCACCGCCATGCTCGACCTGGCAATCAATCATGACAGCCGCCCGGTCAGCCTGGCCGATATTGCCCAGCGCCAGCATATTTCGCTGTCCTATCTTGAGCAGCTGTTTGCGCGCCTGCGGCGCAGCGGCCTGGTCAACAGCGTGCGCGGCCCCGGCGGCGGCTACCTGCTTGGCGCCCTGGCGGACGATATCTCGCTGGCCAGCATCATCGATGCCGTTGATGAGTCGGTAGACTCGACCCGCTGCGGCAGGCTGTCCGACTGCCAGCAGGGCGATACCTGTCTGACGCACCACCTGTGGTGTGAGCTGTCCGACCAGATCTACGCTTACCTGGCCGGCGTCAGCCTGGGGTCGCTTGCATGTCGCGAGGAAATTCGCCACATCGCCGCGCGCCAGCGCCGCCGTATCGATGACGACCGGATTCCGGCCGCATCACCCTGACCCCAACTACGTGCCTAGCCAATGAATTCACCCGTGTACCTCGACTACGCTGCCACCACGCCGGTAGACCCCAGGGTCGCCGACGTCATGAGCCGCCATCTGACGCAGGAAGGCATCTACGCCAATCCGGCGTCGCGCAGCCATATGCTGGGCTGGCAGGCCGAGCAGACCGTGGAAAACGCGCGCCGCCAGGTGGCCGACCTCATCGGCGCCGACCCGCGCGAAATCGTCTGGACCAGCGGCGCCACCGAGGCCGACAACCTGGCCCTGATCGGCTATATGCGCGCCAATCGCGCCCGCGGCCGCCACCTGGTGACCTCGACCATCGAGCACAAGGCAATCATCGACTCCGCCAGGGCGCTGGAGCAGGAAGGCTTCGAGGTCGCCTGGGTCAAGCCCGGCGCCGACGGCCGAGTGTCGCCCGCCCAGCTGCGCGAGGCCATGCGCGAGGACACCGTGCTGGTCTCGCTGATGGCGGTGAACAACGAACTGGGCAGCATCAACGATCTGGCCGCCCTGGCCGAGGTGGCGCACGCCGGCGGGGCGGTCTTCCACACCGACGCCGCCCAGGCCGTGGGCCGCCTCGACCTGGACGTCAAGCAGCTGGGCATCGACCTGATGTCGATATCCGCCCACAAGGTCTATGGTCCCAAGGGCATCGGCGCGCTCTATGTCAGGCGCGACCCGGCGCTGCGCCTGGAAGCCCTGATTCACGGCGGGGGTCACGAGCGCGGCATGCGCTCCGGCACCTTGGCGACACACCAGATCGCCGGCATGGGCAAGGCGCTAGCCCTCGCCGCGGCCGAGCGCGCCAAGGATCAACAGCATATCCAGCAGCTGCGCGATCGCCTGCTGCAGGGGCTGGCCGACCTCGACGGCATACGCTGCAACACCGTGCTCGAAAGCGCCGTGCCCAACATCCTCAATCTGGCCTTTGAAGGCGTTGACGGCGAGTCGCTGCTGATGGCGCTGCGAGATATTGCCATTTCCACCGGCTCGGCCTGCAACTCGGCCAGCGTCGAGCCGTCTCATGTATTAAAGGAAATCGGCGTGCCCCGCCCGCTGGCGCTGGCGTCGCTGCGCTTCAGCTTCGGTCGCTTTACCACCCAGGCCGATATCGACCGCGCGCTGGAAGCGCTGCGCCATGCCTTGATCGGACTGCGTCGCCAGAGCACGTCTGACACTACTTTGCCTTGAAGGAGGTTTTCATGGCCCATCTTTCCATCACCCCATCCGCCGCCAAGCAGATTCGCCACGTCCTCGACGAGCGGGGACACGGGCTCGGCCTGCGCGTTTCCATCAAGCCCAGCGGCTGCTCGGGCTACAGCTACGTGCTGGATTTCGCCGACGAAGCCGCCAACGACGACGTCACCTTCGAAGAGCACGGGGTCAAGGTGCTGATTGCCCCGGACGCTCTGGAAGTGCTCGACGGCAGCGAGGTTGACTATGTTGCCGAAGGGCTAAATCAGTTCTTCCGCTTCAACAACCCCAACGTCACCGACGAATGCGGCTGCGGCGAGAGCTTCAACGTCTGACGCCGTGATTGTTCATTGTCCTCGCAGGGCGTTATAATCTGCGCCCTGTCGGCATACGCCGCCCCGTTTTTACGCTGCAGACTCATCGCCAAGCGCCGCCCGGTGACACCGGCGTGGCGTTTTGCGGTACGGCGCTACTTAACCATCGAACATCGAACCTGCACTGGAGTTCACCTCTCAATGGCCACTGAACGCACCCTGTCCATCATCAAGCCCGATGCCGTCGCCAAGAACGTCATCGGCGAGATCAACAGCCGCTTCGAAAAAGCCGGCCTGAAGATCGTCGCCGCCAAGATGATCCACCTGTCTCGCGAACAGGCGGAAGGCTTCTATGCTGAGCACAGCGAGCGCCCTTTCTTTGCCGACCTGGTCGGCTTCATGACCTCCGGTCCGGTGGTGGTGCAGGTGCTCGAGGGCGACAGCGCCATTGCCGCCAACCGCGATCTCATGGGCGCCACCAACCCCAAGGAGGCCGACGCCGGTACGATTCGCGCCGACTTTGCCGAGTCCATCGACGCCAACGCCGTTCACGGCTCCGACTCCCCCGAGTCCGCCAAGCGTGAAATTGACTACTTCTTCCAGGACAGCGAGATCTTCCCGCGCGCCTGAGCCCCGACCGGCGGGGGCACACCACCCCCGCCCGCCACATCGACCCGCTGAGGACCATGACCACCACTGCCCACCCCCGCCAGAACCTGCTCGGCATGACGCGCGACGCGATGGAAGCCTTCTTCCTGGCCATCGGCGAAAAAAAGTTCCGCGCCGCCCAGGTGATGAAGTGGATTCACCACGAAGGCTGCAGCGACTTCGCCGCCATGACCAATCTGTCCAAGGCGCTGCGCGCGCGTCTGGAAGAGATCGCCGAGGTGCGCGGACCCAGCGTGGTCTATGAAGGCACGTCCAGCGACGGCACCCGCAAGTGGGTGTTGGAAGTGGAGGACGGCAGCTACGTCGAAACCGTGCTGATTCCCGCCGACGATGGCCGCCGCCGCACGCTGTGCGTGTCGTCCCAGGTCGGCTGCTCGCTGGACTGCAGCTTTTGCTCCACCGGCAAGCAGGGCTTTCAGCGCAACCTCACCGCCGCCGAGATCATCGGCCAGGTATGGGTGGCCAGCAACAGCGAAGGGCCGCGCCGAGGCAGCGTCCATCGCCCGGTCACCAACGTGGTGATGATGGGCATGGGCGAACCGCTGCTGAACTACGACAGCGTCCTGCCGGCCATGAAGCTGATGCTCGACGACAACGGCTACGGCCTGTCCAAGCGCCGCGTTACCCTGTCCACCTCGGGCGTGGTGCCGATGATCGATCGCCTGGGTGACGACCTGGACGTCAGCCTGGCCGTTTCGCTGCATGCCGCCAACGACGCCTTGCGCAACGAGCTGGTGCCGCTCAACCGAAAGCACAACATCAGCGCCCTGCTGGCAGCCTGTCAGCGCTATCTCGACAAGTGCGGCGACGCGCGCATCGTCACCATCGAGTACATCCTGATCAAGGACGTCAACGACCAGCAGCGGCATGCTCAAGAGCTGGCCGAGCTGCTGCGCGAACTGCCGTGCAAGATCAATCTGATTCCATTCAACCCCTTTCCGCACTCGGGGTATGAGACGCCCTCGCGCAATCAGGTCATGCGCTTTCAGCAGTGGCTTCATGAGCTGGGCTATGCCGCCCCGGTGCGCGCTCCCCGAGGCGATGATATCGACGCCGCCTGCGGACAGCTGGTCGGTCGCGTCAAGGACCGTACCCGGCGTCACGAGCGCTATATCAAGTCGATCCAGATCGACGCAGACTGACCCGGTCGCCGCTTGACTTCACCGCGCCTCGACGCTTTGATGAGCGGGCTCTATTTACCATCAAGCACGCGCCCGTGTCGGAACACCATGACAACAAGAGAATGCCATGACACGTCGCATCTGCCCTGACGGCCTTCGACGGCTCCCTGTGACCGTCCTCCTGGCGAGCCTGCTGCTGAGCGGCTGCATGAGCCAGCAGACGACGGGCAAGGTCACCCCGAGCCCCGACAGCGAAAGCGCAGCGCAGGCCTACACCCGCCTGGGGATCGCCTACCTGGAGCGCAACAACCTGTCCCGCGCCATGGCTTCGCTGGATCGCGCGCTTAAGATCGACCCGCGTGACGCCGAGGCACTTCAGGCCATGGCGCTGGTCTATAAGCGTCAAGGCGAAGCCAGCCTGGCCGATGAACTGTTCAGAAAGGCGCTCGCCGCCGACTCGGAAATGACGCGCGCGCGCAACAACTATGCGGCTTTTCTGTATGAAGAGGGCCGCATACGCGAGGCCTGCAAGCAGCTCGAGCGCGCCTCCAGGGACACCAAGTACCCCAATCGGGCCCAGCTGTTCAGCAACCTGGGCCAGTGTCAGCGCCGACTGGGTGACATCGAGGAGGCGCGTGAGAGCCTCGCTCGCGCGCAGAACATCGACCCGCGCCGGGCGGACAGCTATCTGCTGCTCGCGCGCCTGGAGTACGGTCAGGGCAACTACGCCGAAGCCGAGCGCCAGCTAGACAGATACATCCGCCTTGCCGGCAGCGACGATGCGGCCCGTAGCCTGGCCCGGGAAATCCTGCGGGCCAACGGCGCGGCGCCCTGATGCCGCCGTCAAGCCCTGCAAGTACCGCGACACCCATTTTTCATGAAGGATGCGACCCCATGAACGAGCCACAGCTTCCGCCATCCGACGCGCTCAACGAACAGAGCAGCCCCGGCGAGATGCTACGTCATGGACGACAGGCGCTGGAACTCAGCCGTGAAGAGGTGGCCGCCGCCCTCAACCTTCGCCCGGCCGTTATCCAGGGGCTGGAAGACGATAGCTACGACGAAGTGCCGGTGGCGATCTACCGCCGCGGCTACCTGCGCAGCTACGCCAGCCTGCTCGGCCTCGACCCCGAGCCGGTGATTGCCGCCTATCGCGCGCGCAATGCCGACGAAGCGTCCGAGCCCCCGACGCAGCCGCT
>DATHXP010000417.1:0-3004 GCA_035459605.1 Halomonas sp.
ACAATGCCGGTAAACATGCGCTGTCCCCTTTTTTGGTTGGTATCTGGCTGCCGCTTCGGATTCGATGCCTGATTCGCGGTGGCCCGCCAGTGTAGAAACTTCGCCAGCCCAAGTCCACGTGCCGGCTCAGGGCTATTGCAGTTGATCTTGTGACTCGGAGCTGATCCGGCAACAGGTCTGCGAGGGGGCGCTGTGAACCCGTCCATTGGCGCTACCGACGCCATCCCTGGCGTCGAACCCCCTCTTCGACCTGTTCCCGGCGCACCTCGTGGCGCCTAACTGCGATTGCCCTGCGTGCCGGCTGTCGGCAATTGACAACGACCGCCTTGATCCATACGCTATTCGACCTCATTTGAAGGCGCCGATTTGATCCCAGATTGCGGGCGCCGCCGCGGCACGTTTCAAGATGAATGAATGCGCGCCGTGTGAAGTGCTGCTAAACGGGTGTGTCCAGCATTGATGGCCATCCTTTATCAGGGTGGCTTTTTTGTTCGTCGCTGCTTGCCTCCCTCCACAGCCCTGCACTCGCCCGCTTGCGTCTCGGCGCCACCCTGGTGGCCTGGATGATCCGACTGCATAGCGTTTCCAAGACGTACTATTCAATGAAAGGGGCGCCCATCGAGGCGCTCAAGCCCGTCGATCTGCACGTGCCCAAGGGGCAGATCCACGGTGTGATTGGCCTGTCGGGCGCCGGCAAGTCGACGCTGATTCGCTGCGTCAACCTGCTCGAACGCCCCACCACCGGCAGCGTCGAGGTGGACGGTCAGGAGCTGACGCGGCTGTCCCGCGAGGCGCTGAACCGGGCGCGGCACGGCATGGGCATGATCTTTCAGCACTTCAATCTGCTGACTTCGCGCACCGTGTCGGCCAACGTGGCCCTGCCGCTGGAGCTGATGGGCATGCGCCGCGCCGAGATTCAAGCGCGCATCGCGCCGCTGCTGGAACTGGTGGGGCTGGCCGACAAGGCCGACCAGTACCCGGCGCAGCTGTCGGGCGGCCAGAAGCAGCGCGTGGCGATTGCCCGGGCGCTGGCCAGCCGCCCCAAGGTGCTGCTGTGCGACGAGGCCACCTCGGCGTTGGACCCCCAGACCACCGGCTCGATTCTGGAGCTTTTACAGGACATCAACCGCAAGCTGGGGCTGACGATTCTGCTGATCACCCACGAAATGGAAGTGGTCAAGAGCATCTGTCATCGCGTCAGCCTGATCTCCGACGGTGCCCTGGTCGAAGACGCCGAGGTCGGCGACTTCTTTACCGCGCCGCGCACTCGGCTGGGCCGCGAGTTTCTCAACGATTTCCTGGAGCTGGAGCCGCCCCGGGCGCTGATCGAACGGCTGGAAACGCAGCCCGGCACCAGCACCCACCCGGTGGTGCGCCTGGCCTTCTCCGGCGACGCGGTGTCAACCCCGCTGATCTCGCGGCTGGCCCGCGAGTGCAGCATCGATGTCAGCATCCTCCAGGCCAAGGTGGAATCCATCCAGGATCGCACCCTGGGCCTGATGATCGCCGAGCTGATGGGCAGTGCCGACGACACCCGCAAGGCGCTCGACTATCTGCAGCAGCACGACTTGACCGTGGAGGTGCTTGGCCATGTCCAGCGCGATGTTTGATCTGGTCCTCAAGGCGACCCTGGACACCCTGTACATGGTGGCGGTTTCCGGGGTGATTTCCGCGCTGCTCGGCATTCCCCTGGGCGTGCTCCTGTATGCGACGCGTCCGCGCCAGGTGCTGGCCAACCCGACGCTGAACAGCGTGCTGGGCGTGGTGACCAACATCGGCCGCTCGATTCCCTTCATCATCCTGATGGTGGCGATCATTCCCTTCACGCGGATGCTGGTGGGCACCTCCATCGGCACCAACGCCGCGGCGGTGCCGCTGACCATCGCCGCCATTCCGTTTATCGCCCGGCTGGTGGAGGGCGCGCTCAACGAGGTGCCGCCGGGCCTGATCGAGGCCGCCCAGTCGATGGGCGCCACGCCCTGGCAGATCATCACCCGGGTACTGCTGCCCGAGGCGCGCGGCGGCATCTTCACCGCGCTGACCGTCACCGCCGTCACCCTGATCAGCTACTCCGCCATGGCCGGCGCGGTGGGCGGCGGCGGCCTGGGCGACCTGGGCATCCGCTACGGCTACAACCGCTTCAACCCCACCATCATGCTGATCACGGTGGTGGTGCTGGTGGTCATGGTGCAGCTGTTCCAGAGCGTGGGCGACTACCTGGTGCGCAAGAGCGATCACAAATGATCCAAGGCGCCTGGCGGCGAATTACATAAACCTGCTTTATTCCCTTATCATCGCAACGACCCATCATTCCTTGTCAGGGAGACAATGACATGCGCAATATTCTGATTGGCGGCTTCGCCGCCTCCGTACTGGCACTGGCCATCGGCCAGGCACAGGCCGATGAGCACAGCATCAAGGTGGGCACCGTGGCCGGCCCCGAGACCGATGTGATGCAGGTGGCCGCCGAGCTGGCCCAGGAGCGCTACGGCCTGGACGTCGAGATCATCGAGTTTACCGACTACGTCACGCCCAACGCGGCGCTGGCCGACGGCAGCCTGGATGCCAACGCCTACCAGCACCAGCCCTACATGGAGTCGATGGTCAACGATCGCGGCTATGACTTCGCCATCGCCGGGCTGACCTTTGTCTATCCCATCGGCGCCTATTCCGAAAAGTACGACAGCCTCGACGAGCTGCCGGACGGCGCTGTCATTGCGCTGCCCAACGACCCCACCAACGAGGGCCGCTCGCTGATCCTTTTGCACAACCATGGCCTGATCACCCTGAACAACCCGGAAAACCTCGAAGCCACGCCGCTGGACATCAGCGAAAACCCGCGCGGGTTTGATTTCCGCGAGATCGAAGCCGCCCAGCTGCCGCGCGTGCTGCCCGACGTCGACCTGGCCTTCATCAACAACACCTTCGCCCAGCCGGCCGGCCTGAGCCTGGACGACGCCCTGGTGCGCGAGGGGCCGGAATCGCCCTACGTCAACATCATTGC
>DATHXP010000418.1:0-4199 GCA_035459605.1 Halomonas sp.
GCCCAGGAGCAGGCGATTGCCGCGCTGCCCGATACCCCGGTCGGCCAGTCGGCCCTGGATTCGCTGAAAAGTGAGTTGGAAAGCCAGCTGCAAAGCGGCGAGCAGCAGCGCAGCCAGGCCATGGACTCCGCCATCGACGAGCTGCGCGGCGAGTTCAGCGACTACCGCAGCAGCGTCGATAGCACCCTCGACAAGGTGCTGACCCAGCTGTCCCAGGAGCAGGAGACCGACGAGCGCGACTGGCTGCACGCCGAGGCGGCCTATCTGCTGCGCCTGGCCAATCAGCGCCTGCAGCTGGAGCGCGACGTCGACGGCGCCGCCGCGCTGCTGCGCACCGCCGATGCGCGCCTGCGCGAAGCGGACAATCCGGCGCTGGTGCCGGTGCGCCGCGAAATCGCCTCCGAGCTTGCCGCCATCGAATCGGTGCCCAGAGTCGATCGCACCGGGCTGTATCTTGCCCTCAATGCCCAGCAGGAGCGCGTCAATACGCTGCCGCTGAGTCAGGACATCGAGGAAATAGTGGCCGACGCCCGGATCGAGGAAGCCCCCACCGGCGGTTGGAAGTCCCAGCTGTCGACCTTCGGCAACGAGCTCAAGGACCTGGTGACCGTGCGCAAGCATGACCAGGCGCTCGAAGCGCTGATCTCGCCGGAGCAGGAGTCTTACCTGCGCCAGAGCCTGCGGCTGGTGCTCGAACAGTCCCAGCTGGCGCTGCTCAAGGAAGAGCAGGAGCTCTACGACGCCAGCCTCGACAAGGCGCTGACGCTGATTCGCGGCTACTACGACACCAATGATCCGGGCGTTCAGGCGGTGATCAAGCGCCTCGAACAACTCCGAGAGAAAAAGATTCATCCCGAGCTGCCCGACATCAGCGGTTCCCAGCAGGCGCTGAGCCGTTTTATCGAGCAGCGCTTCGAGACCGGCAGCGGCAGCCAGGGAGATAACGCATGAGAAAGCTGATACTGATCATTGTCTTTGGCCTGGCCATCGGCGCGCTGTTTGGTCAGCTGATGATGTCGGTGCCCGGCTACTGGCTGGTGCGGGTGGGCGACACCTCCTACCAGACGTCGTTCTGGTTTGGCCTGGTGCTGCTGCTGGCGGCCTTTGTTATCATTCACTTCGGTCTGCGCGTGCTGGCCCGTCTGACCCGCCCCGTGACCCGCTTCAAGGTGTGGAACAGCCGCTCGCGTAACCGCACCGCCATGCGGCGCACCGTGCGCGGCCTGGTGGCGCTGGCGGAAGGCCGCTGGAAGCGCGCCGAGAAGTCGCTGGTCAGAGCCGCCGATGATTCCAGCACGCCGCTGGTCAACTATCTCTCCGCCGCCCTGGCGGCTCACTACCAGGGGCGTTACGAACAGGCCGATACTCTGCTCAAGCGCGCTCATCTGAGCACCGAGGGCGCCGATACCGCCGTGGGGCTGATGCAGGCCCAGCTGATGCTGGATCGCCAGCAGTACGAGGAGGCGCTGGCGGCGCTGACGCGACTGGATCAGCATCTGCCCAACCACCCCCAGGTGCTCAAGCAGCTCAAGCAGGCGTATATCAGCGTCAGCGACTGGGACGGCCTGCGCCGGCTGATGCCGCGCCTCGGCGCCCAGCGGCTGATCTCCCAGGAAGAGCGCGAGGTGCTCGAGCTTCAGGCCTATCGCGAGCTGGTGCTTCAGGAACTCCACCGCGTCGACCAGGACGGCATTGAAAGGGCCCGTAACCTGTGGGCCGACATGCCGGATCATCTGCGCACCAATACCGATCTGGTCGTGCTGTATAGCGAGGTGCTGGTGCGCGGCAACGAGCAGGGTATTGCCGAGCGGCTGCTGCGCCACTCGCTCAAGGAGCACTGGGACAGCCGGCTGATTCTGCGCTACGGCATGCTGGATGTGGAGCCGGACCGCCAGCTGGCCACCGGCGAAAGATGGCTGCAGGAGCGTCCCAACGATCCCGATCTGCTGTTGACGCTGGGGCGCCTGTCGCTGCGCAACGCCTACTGGGAGAAGGCCAAGGAGTATTTCGAGGCCAGCCAGCGCCAGCGCCCCAGCGGCGTTGTCTGCGCCGAACTGGCGCGGCTCTATGCCAACCTGGGCGAGCATAACAAGAGCCAGCTGTACTACCGTCAGAGCGTCGAGCTGCTCGACAAGTCGCTGCCCTCGCTGCCGCAGCCGGTTGCCGACCTCAAGACGCAGGCCAAGCAGGCGTCCTGATTCAAGCGACGTCGTTTGCGGCACAGGCGCCGCTCTTACGAAGACCAGCTCATAGGCTCTATCCGGGTTTTCGTAGGAGCCGCCTTCAGGCTGCGACGGGCGCCGCCAGGCGCCCTGATAGCGTCGCCGAATCTACCTGTTGGTACACTCACCCCGCCGCCGCTGCGCGGCGGTTTCGCGGCACATGCGCCGCTTCTACGAGCCCCAGTGCACAGGCACCATGCAATGTTATGCCGCTGGCGCATAGCGGTTGCAACAAAGGCATCCTCTTTCGCTTTCTAATAATTGGCAATCTACTACTATGGTCGACACACCCATCCAGCTGATGTGATAGCCATGAAATCTTTTCTTGTCGACGTATACGCCATCGGTCCTCAAGGGCAAGACATGCACCTTGGCGGCGGGATGTTTCGCGCCGGCAGCGCCAATGAGGCAGAGGACATGGCTGCCAGCGAACACTGGTCATCCGACCTGGCGAGCAAAGGCTTCGACATCGCCTTCATGACCGACGCGCCGGAAATCGGCTCAAAAGGCGTGCCGCTGGCGCTGCTCGGGCCTACTCCTCCCCGCACCCTCTACTACGCCTGATATCGCCGGCTCGACCTGCTTGGGCCGCCCGGGCAGCGCCAGAGCCCTTCCGGAAGCCGGCGGCAGTGGACGAGGCTCCCGATTGATCTATTAATTCGGCAATCAAATAGGTCATCCTCGACCTCTTTGATTATCGCCAGCGCAACACGGGCGCAGATATGTGAATCTGCTGGTGCTGCGCTGTCTCGCGCCGGTCTTTCGACCGGCGGCGGTACACCCTTGTACCGCTATTAACCCGACATGAATGCTTGCCAGGTTAATATTAACTATTGTTGGCGGACACCACGGTGAAGGCGCAATCCCCGTGCCCCGGTCGTAGGGATTCAATCTCACGAGTCTCGGCCAGTGGGCGTTCCAGAGTCTGCCCCCAGGCGTTGATGACAAATCCGGCGTCCTGCAACAGGTGCAAGACCTCATCGGCGGAGAAGAAGGTCGCATCGCGGTAGAACACACTTTGGTTCTGATATGCCAGATACTCCTGGCCCAAGGAGCTCCCCCGGTCGATAAAGCCGATCACCAGACGGCCGCACGGCTTGAGCACCCTGCGCGCCTCGGCAAGCATCGCGGTGGCCGAGTCGACGAAGCAGATGGTGGTTACCACCAGGGCGTGGTCGAAATGGCTATCGGAGAAAGGCAAGGCTTCGGCCGTGGCGCACACGGTGTGGATGCCACGGGCAGCGGCATGCTCGAGCATGGCTGGCGAGGGGTCGATTCCGACCTGCACGCCCAGTGGCGCGGCGAAACGGCCGCTGCCTACGCCGATCTCAAGGCCAAGCCCCTGCCACGGGACGAATGGCCTCAGGGCGAGCAGCTCGGAGATGTAGGCCGCTTCGTGCCTGGCGAACCACGCTTCGTAACGCTTGTGGTGGTGTTCAAAAATCGCAGCTTTGGGCATCGATCATCAGTCTCGCGGTATGTCAAACATGGTGCGGCGACCGGGTCAGCGACGCTACCTTCCGCGAAGAGAGTGCCCGTTTCCACCCTGTAACAGCCCACCGGTGACGGATTGGGCTAGCCCTTGAGCCTCGGCTCGAAAGCGCGCCGGCCGACCGCCTTGAAATCCGCACGGTGCTTTCCCCATGCCCTTCATGTGGAATGCAGACGTTGTATCGCTTCTGCAATGACGGGGCCGGTAGAAAGGACGTGCAGCCTGTTACCCAAAGCCGTTTTCGCGGCTTTGGTGTCGGCGGCGGAGTTGGTCAGCGTGACGCTGGTGATGGCGGGATCGGCAAGCGACTGAATCGCTTCTTCGCTCAGCAGGGCATGGGCGGCAGCCAGGTGCACCTCGGCCGCGCCGCGTGCGCGGCAGGCCTGGGCCGCCCGCAGCATGGTACCGCCGCCGACGATCATGTCATCGACGATCCAGACCGCCCGGCCGGCGACGTCGCCGGCAAACAGATCACCCGACACGAT
>DATHXP010000419.1:0-7126 GCA_035459605.1 Halomonas sp.
GAATGCCGTTGTAGCGCACCTCCACGTCCTCGACGTAGTCGGTCACGGTAAAGGCCACATCCAGGCTGTCCATATCGCGCTGCACGCTGCCTTCACGCACCATGCCGCCGGCGCGGATCTGGCGCTCGAAGGGCGCCTGGCCCTCGGCGATCTCTACCGGACTGAAGAACAGGTTGATGTTGCTGCGCAGGGCGAAGAGGGCGAGCCCCACCGCGACTGCGGCAAGGCCGACCAGTCCAAGAATGATGGTCAGCTTCTGCTTACGCTTGGCTCTCATGGACACGCCCCTCGTCAGATGAAACGGTAGCCCTTGCGGCCTGATGCTGCTCGCGGCGAACGCGCCGGCGCAGCGCCTGCTTGGCCTGGCGGTGCTCAAGCCGGGCATGGATCGCCAGCGCCAGCAGCAGCAGGCCAGTCGCCCCCCAGGCGGCCCATACGTAGACGCCATGGCCGCCCATGGCAAAGAAATCGGTCAGCGAATCAAAAGCCATCAGCGGCTTTCCTCCACCAGTTGGCGAACCCAGCGCTTGCTGCTCTCGCGCCGGAGTATCTCGGTGCGGGTGCGGGTCAGCGTCAGGGCGATAAAGAAACAGTAGAAGCCCAGCACCATGGTCAGCAGCGGCAGGTACATTTCTGCCGGCATGGCCGGGCGCGCGGTGAAGGTGAAGCTGGCGGGCTGATGCAGGGTGTACCACCAGTTCACCGAATACTTGATGATGGGAATATTGATCACCCCGACCATGGCCAGCACCGAGGTGGCGCGGGAGCCCGCGTCGCGGCTGGCAAAGGCGCCGCGCAGGGCAATCACGCCGATATACAGAAAGAACAGGATCAGCATCGAGGTCAGCCGCGCATCCCACTGCCACCAGGTGCCCCAGGTAGGCACGCCCCAGACGGCGCCCGAAAACAGCGCCACGAAGGTCATGCTGGCCCCCAGCGGGGCCATCATCGCGGCGGCCATGTCGGCAATCTTGATCCTCCACACCATGAACACCAGACCCGAAGCCGCCATGCCGACGAAGATCGACTGCGCCAGGAAGGCCGCCGGCACGTGCACATAGATAATGCGAAAGCTGTTGCCCTGCTGGTAGTCAGCCGGCGCAAAAGCCAGCCCCCAGACGCTGCCGGTGACAATCAGTCCCAGTGCCGCCACCCAGAACCAGGGCAGCAGCCGCGCGCTGATGGCATAGAACCACTTGGGGGAACCGAGCTTGTGTATGAAGGCCCACATGCGCTGCGTTTACCTCAACCGTTTAGACTAATGCGCAATGACGCGGCGATGGCGAAAGGCGCAAGGCCCAGTGCCACCGACAGCAAGGCGCCGAGAATGGCCAGATGCGCCATGACGTTGGCGCCGGTGACGGCCGCCTGAACGGCGCCGGCGCCAAAGATCAGCACCGGAATATAGAGCGGCAGCACCAGCAGCGATATTAACACTCCCCCCCGGGAAAGCCCTACCGTCAGCGCCGCACCGATGGCCCCGATCAGGCTCAGCACGGCGCTGCCCAGCGCCAGCGAGGCGGCCAGCACCAGGTAGCTGCCCGCCGGCAGCGCCAGCATGACGCCCAGCAAAGGCGCCATCAGCGCCAGCGGCAGCCCGGTCATCAGCCAGTGCACCGCCACCTTGGCCAGCGCCAGCAGCGGCAGCGGATGCGGGGAAAGCAGCAGCTGCTCCAGGGCGCCGTCGTCATGATCGCCGCGAAACAGGCTATCCAGCGACAGCAGCGCCGCCAGCAGCGCCGCCACCCATAAAAGGCCCGGCGCGATGCTCGCCAGCATGGCCGGCTCCGGCGAAATGCCAATCGGAAACAGCGTGATGACCAGCGCGAAGAACACCAGCGGATTGAGCATCTCGCCGCGCCGACGCAGCAGCAGGGTGATATCGCGCGCCAGCGTCGCTCTAATTGCGACCATCAGGCCGCCTTCGGGTTCCGACACCAGCAGCGACGGAACTGGGGGCGAAGATTCCACGTTCGAACTCACGTCAGGCGTCTCCCAGCCGCACGCTGCGCAGTCTGGCGGTAGCTTTCAACACGTGATGGGTGGTGACCAGCACCGAGCCGCCGCGACCCACGTGTTGGGCAAGCCGGGCTTCCAATGCGGCCACGCCGTCGCGGTCGATGGCGGTAAAGGGCTCGTCCAGCACCCACAGGGCGCGCGGGATCAGCTCGAGCCTGGCCAGCGCCACGCGGCGCTGCTGCCCCGCGGACAGCTGACCGGCCGGCACGTCTTCGAAGCCGCCAAGGCCAATCGCCTCAAGGGCAGCCATACGCGCCGGCTGGCCATTCCTGCCCGCATTGGCTTCGCCGGCCAGCGCCTGATACCAGGCTAAGTTTTCCAGCGGCGTCAGGGCGGCCTTGACCCCCGGGGCGTGCCCCAAATAGATCAGGTTGGCCAGAAAATCGCGGCGTACGCGGCGCATCGGCTCCCCGCACCACTCGAGCTCGCCCTCGTAGCCGCTCAGCTGGCCCGAGAGAATCTTGAGCAGCGTGGTCTTGCCGCTGCCGTTGGGCCCTTCGATACGCAGGATTTCGCCGGCTTCCAGGGTCAGGTCGAGGTCACGAAACAGCCAGCGATCATCCCGCTCACAGGCCAGCTTTCGGGCTTGAAGACGCAGGCTCAAGACGCTCTCCCACTGCTATAATTTCGGTCGAGACTGTACACGGAAAGCCCGCCGGCGGCTAGTCAAGCCAGGCGCGCCCAAGGCAATCGCAGCGGGTCTCCAAGGGGCGCCGGGGACAGTTCGAAGAGGGGGTCCTATGCCATGGGTGAGGCGGACCCCGCCGAACGGGTTGGCCATGGAGGGCCAACCCCGGTCCTGCAAGCGAAGCAGGAGGCGAGAGCGCAGCAGGGCGTAGGTAGCGCCCAAGGACGGGTTCACAGCGCCCCTCGACGAACTGTTGCCGGATCAGCCCCGCGTCATATTGCTGACTGCAACTGCCCTGAAGCGCGACATCGGGTCGCAGGCTGGCTGCGCCGGCCCTGATCCACGACCGACTTGCCAGATCCTGGCCGCCTGCTATGCTGCTCGAACACTGTATGAATCAACAGATACCTAACAGGGGAACCACGCCATGTCTCTTTCGCCATCCCATCTACCCCAGTACCTTGTGCGCCAGCCCAACCTGCCGCTGGCCAGCGCCTGGCTGCCCGCCGACGCCGACGAGCTGGTAGAAATCCCCCTGCTCGGTCGCGTCTCGGCCGGCATGCCCATCGATGCCTGCCTGGAGAACGGCAGCGTCGAGGTGCCGCGCAGCATGGTGCGCCGCAATACCTACGCGCTGCGGGTATGCGGCAACTCAATGATCGATTGCAATATCTTCGACGGCGATGTGATCATCATTGAGCGCCGCGAAAGCGCCGAGAACGGTGAAACGGCGGTAGTGATGATCAACAATGAAGAAGTTACCCTGAAAAAGCTGTATATCGAGAAGTCCGGCGTGCGCCTGCAGCCGGCCAATGAACAGATGGCCCCCATCCACCTGCGCAACAGCGATATTCAAGTGCTGGGCATGGTGATGGGAGTGGTTCGCCAACCCGAGCTCGCCCACTGATGCGCTATTCGATACCCGACCTCGCCCCCGGCGAGCGTCACGCCACAACTCTGGAAGTGGAGCGCAGCCGCTTTCTGACCTGGCTGTGCCACGCGCCAAGCGTTGCCGAGTTCGAGGCGCTGCTGGCCGAAGCGCGCCAGCAGCACCCGTCGGCCACCCACCACTGCACCGCCTACATTGCCGGCCCGCCCGGCGAGCAAAACGCCATCGGCTTCTCCGACGACGGCGAGCCCGGCGGCACCGCCGGGCGCCCCATGTACCAGGCGCTGGAAGGCTCCGGGCTTGGCCAGGTCGGCTGCGTGGTGATTCGCTACTTTGGCGGCGTCAAGCTGGGCACTGGCGGCCTGGCGCGGGCCTATGCCCAGGCCGTCAACGAAGCGCTGCTCGATCTGCCCCGCCGCGAGGTGGTGGAGCGCGAGCCGCTGCGCCTGCAGGTCGACTTCGCCGGCGAGGCCGAATCCCGCAGCTGGTGCGCCGAGCAGGATATCCCGGTGGATGACGTCGAGTATGTGGCCCAGGGCGTGATTCTGACGCTGGGCTGGCCGCGTGAAGCGCCGCACGACATCAGCGCGCTGACCGCACGGCTCAAGGGCCGCGTCGCGCTGCTGGACACCCCTAACCAAGGTATTTGATCATCACCCCCGCCGCCACCGCCGAGCCGATGACGCCGGCCACGTTGGGCCCCATGGCGTGCATCAGCAGAAAGTTGTGCGGATTGGATTCAAGCCCCACCTTGTTGGACACCCGAGCCGCCATGGGCACCGCCGAGACGCCGGCGGAGCCGATCAGCGGATTGATCGGCATGCGACTCAGCAGGTTCATCAGTTTGGCCATCAGGACGCCGCAGGCCGTACCGATGGCGAATGCCACGATGCCAAGCCCGAGGATGCCCAGCGTTTCCACCGCCAGAAAGCGATCCGCCATCAGCTTGGAGCCCACCGAAAGCCCCAGGAAGATGGTCACGATATTGATCAGGGCGTTTTGCGAGGTGTCGGAGAGCCGCTCCACCACGCCGCACTCGCGCATCAGGTTGCCGAAGCAGAACATCCCCAGCAGCGGCGCCGCATCGGGCAGAAACAGCACCACCAGGATCAGCAGCGCCAGCGGAAAGACGATCTTCTCCAGCCTGGACACCGGGCGCAGCTGGGTCATCACGATGTCGCGCTCGCGCCGGGTGGTCAGCGCGCGCATGATCGGCGGCTGAATCAGCGGCACCAGCGCCATGTAGGAATACGAGGCCACGGCGATGGCGCCCAGCAGCTCCGGCGCCAGCAGGCTCGACACATAGATCGACGTCGGGCCGTCGGCGCCGCCGATAATGCCGATGGCAGCGGCCTGCTTGAGCGTGAAGTCCACCCACCCCAGCGAAGACATGCCCACCGCACCCAGCAGGGTGGCGAAGATGCCGAACTGCGCCGCCGCGCCCAGAAACAGCGTGCGCGGATTGGCCAGCAGCGGGCCGAAGTCGGTCATCGCCCCCACGCCCATGAAGATCACCAGCGGCGCAATTCCCGAGGCAATGGCCACGCGGTAGAACTGATACAGCATGCCGTGCGAGTAGCCGGCGTCCATGGCCGCATCGTTGGCGGCGCGCGCCAGCGCCGGCGACATGTCGCCATGCAGCCGATCGTCAATGGCCTGGCGCCAGGCGTCAATGCCGGCGCCCGGGTCAAGGCGCATGCCAAGCTCCTGAGCCAGCGACTGCAGCGCTTCCGGCGAAGCAAGATGGGCCGCCTGCTCGGCGGCGGACAGCGCCAGTCCCGCCTCGGGAATATTGGCCAGAATCCCGCCAAAGCCGATGGGCACCAGCAGCAGCGGCTCGAACTTCTTGTGGATCGCCAGCCACAGCAGCAGCAGGCCGACCACTATCATTACCGCCTGGCCCGGGTTCAGGTTATACAGCCCCGAGCCGTACCATAGCGTCAACAGTTTCTCGGTCATGGGTCGGTTCCTTAGAGCACCAGAAGCGCGTCGCCCACGGCCACGCTGTCGCCTTCGCCCACCTTGACCTCGGACACGGTACCCGAGGCGGTGGCGCGCACTTCGGTCTCCATCTTCATGGCCTCGAGAATAATCACCACGTCGCCCTCGGCCACGCTGTCGCCGACCTTCACGTTGACCTTGAAGATATTGCCCGCCAGCGGCGCGCTGATGGCCTCGCCGGAAGCCGCACCCGCCGCCCCTTGCGCGGCCTCATCAGGCGCGCCAACCTGCTCCTGCACCTGGCCCAGCTCGCCGCCTTCGGCCACCTCGACCACATAGGCCTTGCCGTTCACCTTGACGGTGTAGGTTTCGGGGCCGGCAGCAGGCGCGGGGATCACTGAAGAATCAGACGCCGCGGCCTTGGCGACCGCCTGAGCGGGCTGGGCATCAGCCGCCCGGGGCGCCGGTTCGAAGGCGTCGGGATTGTCGCGATGCTTGATGAACTTAAGCCCGATCTGCGGGAAGAGCGCATAGGTCAGGACGTCATCGACCCGGCGCTCGCCCTCGGCCAGACGCAGGCCGTCGGTCTCGGCCTTGTCGACGAGCTCTGCCGTCAGCCGCTCCATCTCCGCATCAAGCTTGTCGGCCGGGCGGCAGGTGATCGGCTCGGCGCCTTCCAGCACGCGCGCCTGCAGCTCCCGGTTGAACTCGGCCGGCGCCGCGCCGTACTCGCCCTTGAGCAGCGCCTGCACCTCCTTGGAGATGGACTGGTAGCGTTCGCCCATCATCACGTTCATCACCGCCTGGGTACCGACGATCTGCGACGTCGGCGTCACCAGCGGAATAAAGCCGAGGTCCTCGCGCACCCGCGGAATCTCGCTCAATACGTCGTCGAGCCTGTCGCCGGCGCCCTGCTCCTTGAGCTGACTCTCCATGTTGGTCAGCATGCCGCCCGGCACCTGGGCCACCAGGATGCGCGAGTCGATGCCCTTGAGCGAACCCTCGAAGGCGGCGTACTTCTTGCGCACCGCGCGGAAATAGGCGGCGATGTCCTCGAGCAGCTCAAGGTCGAGGCCGGTGTCGCGCTCAGTGCCCTTGAGAATCGCCACCAGCGATTCGGTGGGGCTGTGGCCGTAGGTCATGGACATCGAGGAGATGGCGGTGTCGACGTTGTCGATGCCGGCCTCCACGGCCTTGAGCGCCGTCGCCGTGGACATCCCGGTGGTGGCATGGCACTGCATGTGGATCGGGATGTCCAGCGCCTTCTTCAGCCGCGACACCAGCTCGAAGGCGTCGTAGGGGGTCAGCAGGCCCGCCATGTCCTTGATGGCCAGGGAATCGGCGCCCATGTCGGCGATGGTACGCGCCAGCGCCACCCAGCTGTCCATGGTATGCACCGGGCTCACGGTGTAGGAAATGGCGCCCTGGGCATGGTCGTCGTTATCACGCACCGCCCTGATGGCGCACTCCAGATTGCGCGGGTCGTTCATGGCGTCGAACACGCGAAAGACGTCGACCCCGCTGCTGCGCGCGCGCTCGACGAAGCGCTTGACGACGTCGTCGGCGTAGTGCCGATAGCTCAGCAGGTTCTGGCCGCGCAGCAGCATCTGCTGCGGGGTGTTGGGCATCGCCTCCTTCAGGGCGCGAAT
>DATHXP010000420.1:0-9074 GCA_035459605.1 Halomonas sp.
TATTCGCGCTCCTTCCAGATGATGGTCGAGATCGGCTCGATGCGGGTCATGGAAATTCTCTCCGCCGCCACCTGCGTCATCGCCGAAGGCGAGGTCCAGCAGCTGGTCAACGTCGGCAACCCCGACGTCAACGAAGCCACCTACTTCGAGACCATCCAGGGCAAGACCGCCATGCTGTTCGAGGCCGCCTCGCACAGCGGCGCCGTTCTGGCCGGCGCCACGCCGCAGCAGGAAAGCGCCCTGCAGCACTACGGCCGCTATCTCGGCCTCGCCTTTCAGCTCGTCGACGACCTGCTCGACTACCAGGGGGACGCCGAGGCCATGGGCAAGAACGTCGGCGACGACCTGGCCGAAGGCAAGCCTACGCTGCCGCTGATCCGCGCCATGCAGGTCGGCAGCCCCGAGCAGGCCAAGCTGATTCGCCAGGCCATTCGCAAGGGCGGCCTGGAGCAGCTCGACGAGGTGCTAGCCATCGTTAACGACACCGGCGCCCTGGACTATACGCGCCAGCACGCCGAGGCCATGGTCGACAAGGCGCTGGCACAGCTCGACGCCCTGCCCGCCTCGCCCTATCGCGACGCCATGACCCAGCTCGCCCACATGGCCGTCGAGCGCCACGCCTGAGCCTTGTAGTGGGACTTGCAACGCCTCGGGGAAGCCGTATAATGCGACCCCGTTGAGGCGAAAGCCCGGCGCATCGGAGTATAGCTCAGCTTGGTAGAGCGCTGCCTTCGGGAGGCAGAGGTCGTAGGTTCGAATCCTGCTACTCCGACCATATATTTCAATGGTTTAGACCCATCTCTTCTCGTACTGCCTGAGTCTCACGTGACCAAATCGTGACTCACGACCCTCGGCTCTGCCGGGGGTTTTGCGTTTCTGACTGCTCCTTTCTGACTGCTCCTTTTCATCCAGCCTGGCGACAGCGGATCGCACGTTCTCCGGCGCCAGGTGCGCGTAACGCTCGGTCATGGCAATAGTGCTGTGACCCAGCAGTGAAGTGGTTCAATTGGAGCGGTGTACCAGTACACGCTTGCCATTCTGGATAACGTAACTACCACCACTTCTTTGTGTCATCCATGGCGTCACCTCTGGAGCACTGGCCTTGCAACTCAGTCATCGAGCGCAAGCTGCTGCACGTGAATGCCCATGGCGCTGGCCAACCTCCTCAGCGTGGCATGGCGCAGGTTGGCGTCGTGGCGCTCCCACTGGGCCACCTGGGCTTGAGAAACATCCAGGCGGGCGGCCAGCTCGGCTTGTGTCATACCCAGGTATTCGCGCCAGCAACGCACCAGCGGTATCTCATCGCTCAGGTGGCGACTGACGATCTCGTGAGGCAGGGTCAGGGCGTCTACCTCGCCGGCGCGCTCCACCAGGTCGGTGAACTGCTCCAGGGGCACCACGGCGAAGCGGCGGCCCGCCTCCTCACTAATGCGGTAATCAATAGGTGCGCTCATCGCGTTTCCTCACTTCTTCGATGGACACCACGCGCAGCCCGGTTTCTACGTCAAACAGCACGCGGTAGCGACCCACGCGCAGCCGATACTGGTATTGGTGACGCTTCAGCGGCTTGATGTCCTTGACGGTGATGCAGCCGGGCCAGTCCTTAACTCGCCTATGCTGGCAACGATCCTGTCGCGGTCGGGCTTGGGCACTTTCTTGGCCTGCTTGGCGGCTTTCAGCGTCCACTGCACGTGATATGACATAAGTTTTAATAAGTCTAGTGGCTGGCTGGTACTGCTGCAAGCTGGCGCTGCTCGGGCGTCTTGGCGGCGTGGTCCCTTGCCTGCTGCGGCCCTTGGCTGGCGAAGTTGTGCCGCAGGCTGTACAGCACCAGGTCATCGGGCAGGCCGGCCAGTTTGCGCACTGCGGCCCACGGTTTTTGTATCGCGGTGCCGCTCATGCGCTTGTCGCTACCTCCGGACGGAGAGACCAGGCCGGTCTTGGGCATCCCCTGCTGCTGGCGCCAGCGCTTGAGCATGTCCGGCCAGCTCCTTGGTCAAGCGCTCCAGCGCCTTGGTCGTCAGCCGCTCGGTTTTTTTGGTCATAGCCTGCCCTCAACTCTCTAGGTTCCAAATAGGTTCCACGACCAGGGCACAAAGGGCAATACCGGGCAACAATCAGCAAACAGCGATAAATATTTATCCTGCTGTTTTTTTATGAGATATTCAGCGATCCTTGTTTCTGTTAGTTTCTAATTAAATATGGGGTGGACGCCTTCGGGAGGTAGAGGTCGTAGGTTCGAATCCTGCTACTCCGACCAAGAACATCAGTAAAAACGGCCACTTAGCGACTTTACGCAATGGCCGTTTTTTGTTGCTTATGAATTGGGCTCCATGCGTCGAAAAGTTGTGATCAATGCGCATTCTGGGGAAGGCTGGCGGGCGGAGTTGCCACGCTTTTGCAATAATTGTCGGGGCCGTGTGATGAGCCGAGTCTCACACAAGCATTATCGGACCGGGATAGCGCGCCACTGTAGCATCTGCGGTAAGCAACAGCATGCCTTCGCTTTCAGCCTGGGCGACAAGCAGCCGATCGAACGGGTCTCGATGGATGGAAGGCGGGCGGTGGACAGCGTGCGTGTGTTCGCTGGTGATGGTCAGTTCTGTGTAGCCATTATCGACCAGGCCGCGGCGCAGCAGGTAAGGGTCCTCGCGGAAGTCAGGTCGTCCTAACCCAGCCTTTATCGCTATCTCCCAGATGCTGGCAGCACTGAACCAGGGCTCGTTGCCATCATCAAGCAGCTTCTCTCAAGCCGCCTCCGACAGTCGGTTTGGCTGCGAAGCGGCCCAGAGCAGCAGGTGAGTATCCAACCGCAAAATCATGCAGGCTCCCCGCTCTCGAACGCCTCGGCAATCGCATCGCTACCCATCGTGTCGAAATCCTCGGGAATCTGGAAGGCGCTCTTTAGAAACCTCAGGCGGCGCGTTTTACCGATTGAGGGAGCATCGATAGCGACCAACTTGGCGATAGGCCGACCCGCCTTGGCAATCACGACGGTCTCACCTTCTGCCGCTCTTGCCAGCAGCCGGGACAGGTGGGTCTTGGCTTCGTGGATATTAACAGTATCCATGGGAATCTCCCGGACATTATTGACTGGACTACATTAGTCTAGCCTTAATCCGCCATCTACTCTGATATCAGGTACGCTACCCGGTCACGATCAACGACCCAAACACGGCGCCTCGCTGAACAACCCCCTACGACCTCAACGACGCTGCAGCGCCCCTGAGCGTGGCCTATGGCGAAAGCTCGGTCGACTTCGAGATCACCTGGGGAACCAGCTCGAAGTCGGTGGATATTCGCTCCTTGCGAGATCAGATGATTACCGACACCAAGCGCACCCTGGACGCCGAAGGTATCGAGCTTCCGTTCCCCTACCGCACGGTATTCAAGGATGAAGAAAATGAGGAGGAACAAGTTGACACGCCACGAGCCATCCGGCTACCGTGTGTGAAAGCGCCGATTTGAACCTCAGCTTGCGGGCGCTCTACAAATACAGCTAAAGCGACGCCAGTGGCCCGTTTTAGCATTTGCTGAGCGGGCTTTTTGCTGCCTGTTCACCGGGCGACCGCCGATTTAAGCACCAACTTGCGGGCGGGATAGAAATGCAGCTAAAGCGGCGTACGACTCCTGCTCCCCTGGATCGGCGCCTGCCGATCGCGCACTTGCCATCAAAACAGGGGAACAGGAGATTAGACATGACACACTTCTCACAGCGCTCAAACGCCGACCGCCACTCTGCTCCCGCCGACGCCGGCAGCTCTTCTCTCCAGCCGGCCCCGCATACGCCCGGTGCGCTGGCAGGCCACCGCCAATCGCTGGACCTGTCACAAGACGATATCGTGCGCCCGGAGCTGCGCAATGACGCCATCCTGGCGGGCAGACCGGCCCGCGAGCGGAGGGCCTGACGCTGAACTCGACTCAGGCGCTGCTGCTCAGAAACCGCCATCTGTTGCCCGCCGATGCGCTCGGCGCCATGGGCTATCTGTCTGCCGACAGGGCCACGCTGCCCATGCAAGGCTCGAGCCAAGGCATTGGCGACCTCTTTACCGACAGCAGCGGCTGAGAACCTCCTTGCGCCCCACAAAAACTCGTTAAAATAGACTAAAAGCACCGATTGTCGTCTAATATGCATCTATTTTTCGGGCTTGGCGCATGCTGCGCCGAGCCGACTTTTCACTAGAGGACGATGTGCGAGAGCGTTTTTGGGAGAAGTACTCGCTGGGTGAGTTGAACGCCAAGGAGTGGGAGGCGCTGTGTGACGGCTGCGGCCAGTGCTGCCTGGTCCGTCAAGTGGAGGGCCAGGACGTCACCGTCTATGGCGTCGCCTGCGAGCTGCTGGATATTGAGCGTAGCCGCTGCGGCGACTACGAGAATCGTCTTTCCAGGGTGCCCAACTGCCATCAGCTGACCCCGGCGGCGGTTGCCCAGTACAGCTGGCTGCCGGAGTCCTGCGCCTATCGCCGCCTGCATCGCGGCGAAGCCCTGCCGGGCTGGCACCCCTTGTTGGCGGGCAGCCGCCAGCGAATGCGTAGAAAGGGCATAACGGTATGCGGCTATGCGGTGCCGCGGCGCCAGGTGCCGCGCCGCCGGATGCAGCAGCACATCATTGCGCGCTGGAAGCTGTGAGATGCACTCGAACAGAAAACAGCGGGCCTGCTCTGAAAGCAGGCCCGCTGTTATTCATGCAGCAGCGTTACTGGCATGAGCCGCAGCAGACGCCATCTTCACCATGCTTTGGTTTTTCCTTGGCGGCCTCAGTGGCAGCCTCGGCGTCGGCCTGCGTTACCGGCTCGGCCTCCTGCATCTGTACCTGCGGTTTTTCAGCACCGTCTTTCTTGAAGAGATTCTTGAGCAGTCCCATTGGAGAAGCCTCACAGTGGATTTCATAAGATTCATTACACCTGCATCTTATTGCCGTTGAGGCACGCCGTCAATACGCTGCCGGCCGGGCAGGCGAGCTATCTCCCCTGCCCTTGCCAACGCTACTGCCCCTGACGCACGCGCTGCTCGATGCGCTCGCCGATATCTGCATCGATCGCCTTCCAGTAGCCGAAGGCGCGCTCGAGCACCGGCTCGCTGACGCCGTCCAGCAGGTGGCCGGCCGCGTTGCCGACCAGTCGCTCCCGGGCGGCATCGTCCATCACCTCGTTGATCAGGGCGTTGGCCTGACCGAAATCATCATCGTCCTTGCGCAGAGTGTAGGCCGTGCGAACCAGTTCGCCGTCGGCGTACCAGACGCTGTCTTCCGGGTAGCGCTCGGGGTCGGCCTTGGGGCCGCCCTTGCTGTTGGGGGCATAGACCGGATCAGACACCTTGTCGATGCGCATCGCGCCGTCCTTGGAGTAGCTGTGCACCGGGGCGACGGGGGCGTTGACCGGAATCTGCTTGTAGTTGGCGCCAAGCCGCGCCCGGTGCGCGTCCGCGTAGGCAAAGCCCCGAGCCAGCAGCATCCTGTCCGGCGACAGGCCGATGCCCGGCACCAGGCTGTTGGGCTCGAAGGCGGCCTGCTCGATCTCGGCGTGATTGTCGGTGGGGTTGCGATCCAGCGTCATCTTGCCGACCTTGATCAGCGGATAGTCCGCATGCGGCCACACCTTGGTCAGGTCGAACGGATTGAGGCGGTAGGTCTTGGCCTCCTCGAAGGGCATGATCTGCATATACAGCGTCCAGCTCGGATGATTGCCCGCGGCGATCTCGGTGAACAGGTCGCGCATGTGGTAGTCGCTGTCTTCCCCCGCCAGCCGGTCGGCCTCCTCCTGAGTCAGAAACTCGATGCCCTGATCGGTCTTGAAGTGGTACTTGACCCAGAACTGCTCGCCCTGGGCGTTTACCCACATGTAGGTGTGGCTCGAGTAGCCGTTCATGTGCCGCCAGGTCCTGGGAATGCCGCGATCGCCCATCAGCCAGGCGACCTGATGGGCGGTTTCCGGCGACAGCGACCAGAAGTCCCACTGCATGTCGTGGTCGCGCAGGTTGCTGTCGGCGCGCCGCTTCTGCGAGCGAATGAAGTGCTGGAACTTCATCGGATCGCGCATGAAGAACACCGGCGTATTGTTGCCCACCATGTCGTAGTTGCCTTCGCTGGTGTAGAACTTCAGCGAAAAGCCACGAGGATCGCGCCAGGTGTCGGGGCTGCCACGCTCGCCGGCCACGCTGGAGAAGCGCGCCAGCATCTCGGTGGTGGTGCCCGGCTGAAACAGCGCCGCCCGGGTGTACTGGCTGACATCCTCGGTGACCTCGAAGCGCCCAAAGGCGCCGCTGCCCTTGGCATGCGGCTGGCGCTCGGGGATGCGCTCGCGGTTGAACTGGGCCATCTGCTCGATCAGGTAGTGATCGTGCAGCACGATAGGGCCGTCGGGGCCAACCGTAAGCGAGTGTTCGTCGCTGGCGATCGGTGCACCGGCATCGTTGGTGGTGGGTTTGCGGTTGTCATCTGCCATGCTGGTTTCTCCTTGCTCAAGTACCGCGACCCGGCGGGCCGCGCTTCGGTTCCGGCTATTATTCGGAACCTGCAAAGGGGAGCTTGGTTCGCTTTTATCTCGCCAATAAAGCAGCGCATGAGAGACTGAGCGTACTCCACATGGCGCTGCTTCCTTGTAGGATAAGATGGGCGTAGCAACAGGGTCGTTGTGATGAGTGCGTGAGACGACTGTCATCCGCCGCTTGTCACCGATCAGCCATCAGGATAGCTGCATACAGCGCGGCCATGCACAAAGAGGCATAGGGTGACGGAAAAGTCTTCAACAAGGCGCACCGGGATTGGCATGATGCTGGCGTTCTGGGCGCTGTTTTTTGGCACGGGCATGTGGTGGTTCAGCAACGCTGTCGAAAAGCGCGAAAATCCCAACGCGCGCCTGCTCGACGCCCCGCCGGGAACCAGCGTAACGCTTGCGCGCAACGCCTCGGGCCACTACGTGGCCAGCGGGCGCATCAACGACGAGCCGGTCGTCATGCTGCTCGACACCGGCGCCACCTCGGTGGCCGTGCCCGAGCGGCTTGCCAAGCGCCTGAACCTGCCCCATCAGGGCGAAGCCTGGTTCACCACGGCCAACGGTCGGATACGCGGGCAGCTAACCACCCTGGATGAGGTAAAATTAGGAGGGCTGGCCGCACGTCAGGTGCGCGGCTCGATCAACGCGGGACTGTCCGATGACATGGTGCTGCTGGGCATGAGCTTTCTGGGCCGCTTCGATATCGAGATACGTGGCAAGCAGATGGTGCTGCGCGCGCCCGAAGCCGGCCCTTAGCGCCAGTCCGATCACAGCGCCTGCGCCAGCCAGCGCAGCTGCTCGGCGGCCGGCACGCTTCTGCAGCCGCGAGTATCCTGCCCGGCCCACAGCGGCGTGAAGTCGCTGCTGCCCATGGCTTCGGCGGCGCTGCGCAGCCCCGCCAGGGCACCGCCCGCCTGGGGAAAGGCCGGCGGCAAGGCGCTCATCGGGCCCAGATCGCGCATCAGCCGATTCATGATGCCCCGCGCTGGCCGCCCGGTGTGAAGGTTGGTCAGCGCCGTATGCCGGGCCTGCTCGCTGACCAGTTTGTCGCGATGCAGATCGCTGATCAGGCTCTCCGGGCAGCGCAGAAACGCCGTGCCGCACTGCACCGCCGAGGCGCCGAGCGCCAGGGCCGCCGTCACCGAACGGGGGTCGCAGATGCCGCCGGCAGCCACCACGGGCAACGCCACCGCATCGACCACCTGCGGCAGCAGGGCCAGCGTGCCGACCTGGGTGGTAATGTCCTGAGTGAGAAACATGCCGCGATGGCCGCCGGCCTCGAGCCCCTGGGCAATGATCACGTCCGCGCCGTGCGCTTCCAGCCACACGGCTTCTTCTACCGTGGTGGCGCTGGACAGCACCAGCGCTCCCCAGGCCTTGACCCGCGCAAGCAGCGAGGCCTCGGGCAGGCCAAAATGGAAGCTGACCACCTCGGGCCGGTGGCGCTCCAGCACCTCACAGTTGGCCGCATCGAAGGGACTTCTGCCAGGCCCGGCGTCGCTGGGCGGCTCGACGTCAAACTCGGTGAAATACGGCGCCAGCGCCTTGCGCCAGCGCGCCTGGGCAGCGGGGTCTTCCGGCGGATTCACATGGGCGAAGAAGTTGACGTTGAGCGGGGCTGAAGCCTGGGCCAGACGGCGAAACTCGCTGAGCGCCTCGTCCAGCGCCTCGCTCGAGAGCAGCGCGCTGGGCACGGCGCCAAGCCCCCCGGCGCCGGAGACCGCAGCGGCCATCGCCACGCCCTGGGCGCCGGCCATGGGCGCCTGAAGAATTGGCCACTCGAGGCCAAGCTGTTGGGTCCAGCTCATGCTTATTCTCCTTCTGCGATCTCAGTCGCGGCTTAGCTGCAGTTCAGCCTCGGTTCAGCTGCCAAAAGGCCCGTGATTAATCTGCGACAGCGGCTCGTTGACCGCAAAAATCTGCGCCTCGATGCCGGTAACGCCCATCTCGCTCAACCGCGCGCTGTGCTTTTCAAGATAGGCCTCGGCGCTGGCGGCGTCGTCGAACAGATAGATGCCGCCGGCCTGGCAGCGCTCGGCAGACTCGGTCCACAGCTTCCAGCGCATGCCGGGCTCGTCGTTGATGCTGGCGGCAAGCTCGGCCATCGCCTGGCTCATGGCCTCGCCAAAGGGGCCGTCGAAGGGAAAATGAATCTGCAGTACGGCGGGCATGGGCAACTCCGGTGAACAAAGAAATGTGTGAGCGCCGCGGCGCTCGGCATCAGCCGCCGGTCGCCAGGGCGAGTTCGCGGCGGGCATCCCAATCCTTGGCCGCCTGCTGCCCGCGCGCCTGGTTGACCCACAGGCAGATTGCGATGGCGATCACGAACAGCGCCGCGCAGAACAGGATCGATGCCTGCAGCCCCACCGCCGACTGTAGCAGGCCCAGGCCGATAGAGGACGAAGGCCGACCGGTACCACGTCGTAGTCATAGATCCGCCGGGGCTCGTGCTGCCACGGGGCATGATCCTAGCCGGTCGGTCAAGGTAGGGCTAGGCAGGGGGAGGGGTCCCCCCGGGGGGTCCCCCCCCAGCGGCCCCCCCTGTGACGTCGGGGACTACTCGACCCAGCACGTCTAGCG
>DATHXP010000421.1:0-6039 GCA_035459605.1 Halomonas sp.
ATGCTGCGGCCGACCCAGCTGATCAGCAGCCGCTCCCGGGCCGAGAGCAGCGCCTCCAGAAACAGGTAGCGGTCGTCGTCGCGGCGCGAGCGGTCGCCGGGGCGGTAGTCCTGGCCCATCAGGTCGATATCCAGCGGGCGCTGGGTGCGCGGGTAGTCCTCGTCGTTCATGCCCAGCAGGCAGACGTGGCGGAAGGGGATGGCGCGCATGGGCATCAGGGTGGCGACGTTGACCGCGCCGGCCAGAAAGCGCTGGGACAGCTGTGCCTGATCGACCTCGGCCAGCCAGTGTTCGCGCACCACCGACAGCGGCAGCGCCTCTGTGAGTCCGGCGTCCTCGGTGGCTTCCTGCCACTGCTCCAGGCCCTCCTCCAGCCGGGCCAGGGTGGCCAGGTCGGCCTCGTCATCGGCGGCGAAGCAGTCGCCCAGCAGCTCGCGCAGTCGCTGGCACCACTCATCGACCGTGGCCGGTTTGCCCAGCCGCTGCCAGTGGCGGTGCAGGGTGTCGAGCAGGTCGGACAGCGGCCCGATCAGCGCCGCCTCCAGGCCGCCGATATCGCCGTAGGGCTCGATATCGTGCCATGGGCCGGAATCGTTCTGATCGGATTCTGAGTAGCCGACGGCATGCCCTACCGCATAGCCCAGCAGCAGGCGGCGCAGGCCGAAAGCCCAGGTGTTGGCAGTGAGGCCGTCGGGCAGGTCGAGGCGGGCGCGCTGCTCGGCGCTGAGCCCCCAGCGGATGCCGGCGTCCTCGACCCAGCGGCGCAGCGTGGGCAAGTCGTCAACGTCGAGCCCGAAGCGCTGGCGCAGCGCCGGCACTTCGAGCAGGTCGAGCAGATCGCTGACGGTAAGGCGCGATTCGGGCAGGTGCAGCAGGCTTTCCAGCGCGATGAGCAGCGGCTGGCGGTGGCGGCTGGCCTGATCCGACAGCGTGAAGGGAATATAGCGCGCATCGGCGGGGTGCAGACGGCCAAACACCGCCTGGACGGCGGCAGCGTAGGCGTCGATATCCGGCACCATGACCAGGATATCCCGCGGGCGCAGGCTGGGGTCGGCGTCGAAGGCGGCCAGCAGCTGGTCGTGAAGGATTTCGACCTCGCGCAGCGCGCTGTGGGCCACGTGAAAGCGCAGGCTGTGATCGCGGGCCGGGTCCACCGCCGGCCAGTGGGTGAGCGTTTCCTGCGGCGGGCGCAGCTCGAGAATGTCGTCCTGCAGCTGCCGCAACAGGCCCGCGGGCGAGTCCCCCTCCAGCGGCGAGTCGAACAGGTCGATGTGCAGCGAGCGAGCGTCGAACATCGCCCGGTAGTTTTGCGGGTCGTCGAACTCGTCGAGCAGGCGCAGGTAGTCGCGGCCCTGCTTGCCCCAGGCGGCCAGCAGCGGCTGGGCGTGCAGGTGCAGCTCGGCGTCGTCCAGAGCCTGCGGCATGCCGGGACGATGGCGCTGGCGGCGGCGCTCGGCGCGCAGCAGATCCTTGTGCTCGATGATATCGGCCCAGTAGTGGCGGCAGGGGTTGTGCACGCACAGCAGCACCTGGCTGACCCGCGACATGGCCGCCAACGCTTCCAGCGTCTGGCGCGGCAGCGACGAAATGCCGAACACGATCACCCGGCGCGGCAGGCCGGCGGGGCGCTGGCTTGGGGTCAACTGGCGGCAGGCGTCGAGAAAGCGCTGATGGATCAGCGCCCGGCTGGTGTCGAGCCCCTCGTCGCCGATATCGTCGCGCAGCCGGCGCCACAGCGCCGGCTGCCAGCGCTGGTCGGCCTCCAGCGGCCGGGCCTGGCCGCGGGCGTCGATCAGCTCGTCGCGGCCCTCGGCCCAGGCCGCCAGCCAGTCGGCGCGATACACCTGATACTGGTCGAACAGGTCGGCCAGGCGCTCGGCCAGCTGAAAGCGCTTGCGCAGGTCGTCATCGTCGGCCAGAAAGTGCGCCAGCGGCTCGAAGGCGGGCTCGCTGAGCAGCTCCGGCAGCAGGCGCATCAGCCGCCAGCTCAGCCGCGGCTTGTCCAGCGGCGACGCCTCGGGCACGGCATCCTCGCCCTCGCAGTGGGTGAGCACCGCGCGATAGGCCTGCCACAGAAAGCGCGCCGGCAGAGTGATATCTAGCGCCGCCGCAATCCCCGCGCCGTCGGGCGCATCCGCCGCCAGCGCCAGCTTCAGCCACTGGCTGATGCCGTTGCTCTGCACCAGAATCACCTCGTTTTCCAGCGGCGCCAGCGGCTCGCGACGCATCCAGCCCACTGCCAGATCGCGCAGCGACTCCAGCCGATTGCCGTGCACCACCAGAAAGCCGGGTTCTATAGCATCGAAGGCAGCAGCGGGTGCGGGAGCAGCGGGCATGAAGAATCCTTGAGCAGCGAAAGGGCAGGCGGTAAGCGCCTGCCCTATGGTGCCGGAAACGGGCGGGGTTATGAATGGGTGCCAAATCTCAATACAAATGCTGCTGAAACCCGACGAACACCTCGCGTATCTGGCCCGCCGGGCCAAGTTCGCGGACGGCGTCGCCCAGGCTGTGGTATTTCAGTTCGATCAGCTGGGGCAGTTTGTCGGGGGAGAGCTCGCCGACGCCGCGGGCGACGTAGTGGTCGAGGACGAAGTGCAGGAACTCGCGTTGCCGGTAGTCGTGGCCTTCGAAGATGGCGTCGCGGTGCGCGCTGACGCGCTCGGCGCGGGTCACCGGAGCCTGCTGGAAGGCGATGTAGGCGAGGACGTCGTAGAGGTCGCTGTTTTCGGCTTCGATGAGCTTGCCGACTTCGGCGAGCTGATCCATGCCGTAGCCTTTTTCTTCCAGGCCTTCCAACAGCTTCTGGCGCGTGTCGGGCTGGCCCCATAGTCGACGCAGCTCGTCTTCGTCGCCAAACAGGGCGGGCAGGTCGCCAAACAGCCGCTGGACGAATTCGGTGGCAGATATCGGCGTGCCGTCAGGGCTCCAGAAGCTGGTGGCGCTCATGTGTTGCAAGGTGCGCTCCTTGCCGTCGGCGAGTTTTATTTTCAGCGTGCGGCGCTTTTCACACACGCAGGGATGTTCTTTGCAGGTTTCGCAGGGTTCGGGCGGTTCCTTCTCGCAGCGGCAGGGGCGTTCGCCACACTTCGGGCAGGGCTCGGGCGGGTCGATGGCGCAGGTGCAGGGCAGCTGGCCGCAGGTGGCGCAAGGTTCTGGTGCCAGGGGCTCGCCGTCCCATTCCGGATCGTTGAAGTGTTCGTAGGCTTTCACGAAGTCGTAAATCGTGAAGTAGTCCTTGCCATCATAAAGCCGGGTGCCGCGGCCGATGATCTGCTTGAACTCGATCATCGAGTTGACGGGTCGCATCAGCACGATGTTGCGCACGTTGCGGGCATCCACGCCGGTGGAGAGCTTTTGCGAGGTGGTGAGAATGGTCGGGATCGTTTTCTCGTTGTCCTGGAACTGCTTGAGGAACCGTTCGCCCTCGGCGCCGTCGTTGGCCGTGACGCGCTCGCAGTAGTGTGGGTCGCCGCTGGTTTTCATCTGGTTGATAAGGTCGCGCACCGCCAGGGCGTGATCCTGGGTGGCGCAGAACACCAGCGTCTTTTCGCGCTGGTCGATCTGCTCCATGAACACCTTGACCCGGTACTGCTCGCGCTCGCGGATCTCGATCACGCGGTTGAAGTCGTCTTCGGTGTAGCGCCGGCCCTGCTCCACTTCGCCTTCGATCACGGTGTCGTCGGTGGTGTAGATGTAGTCGTCCAGGGTGGTGGCGATCTGGCGCACCCGGAACGGCGTCAGGTAGCCGTCGTTGATGCCCTCTTTCAGCGAGTAGATATACAGCGGCTCGCCGAAGTAGGCGTAGGTGTCGGCGTTGTGCTGGCGCTTGGGGGTGGCGGTCAGGCCCAGCTGCACGGCGGGCGCAAAGTACTCCAGGATGCCGCGCCAACTGCTTTCGTCGTTGGCGCCGCCGCGGTGGCACTCGTCGATGACGATAACGTCGAAGAAGTCCGGCGGGTAGTCGCCAAAGCTGGGTGCCGGGTTGCCGTCGCTATCGCGCCCGCTCATAAAGGTCTGGAAGATGGTGAAGAAGACGCTGCCGTTTTTCGGCACCCGGCCTCGCTTGCGAATAATTTCTGGGTCGATGCGTACCAGCGCGTCCTCGGGAAAGGCGGAGAAATCGTTGAAGGCCTGATCGGCGAGGATATTGCGATCGGCCAGAAACAGGATGCGCGGCTGGCGGGCCGGCTCGCCGGTGGCACGGGCGGCCAGGCTCCAACGGGCATGAAACAGTTTCCAGGCAATCTGGAAGGCGATGGAGGTTTTGCCGGTGCCGGTGGCCAGCGTCAGCAAAATGCGTTCGCGCCCGGCGCCGATCGCCTCCAGCGCCTGATTGATGGCGTTGTGCTGGTAGTAGCGCGGCTGCCAGTAGCCGCCCTTGTCCTCGAACGGCACCGCGCCGAAGCGTTCGCGCCAGCGGTTGGTGGCCTGCTGGGTATCGCCGAAGGTTTCGGCCCATAGCGCGTCGGGCGTGGGGTAGCCGGTCACCTCGCCCTCGGCGCCGGTGTGCAGGTCAACGCGGTAGATGCCGTCGCCGTTGGTGGCATAGGCAAAACGCGCCTGCAGGCGCTCGGCGTAGCGCTTGGCCTGGGCCAGCCCTTCGGTGACCGGCAGGCTGCGTTTCTTGGCTTCGATGACCGCCAGCTTCTGACCGCGGTAGAACAGCACGTAGTCGGCGATATCCTGCTTGGCGCGCCTTCCTGCGCCCAGCAGTCGACCGCGGGTAATCACCTCGCGCCGCACCCGGCTGGCGTCTACCACGCCCCAGCCCGCCCCCTTGAGGGCGGGGTCGATCAGCTCGGCGCGGGTCTCGGCCTCGTTGAGGGCAAATTCGTTGAGTGCGGCCTTGTTCATTAGCTCACCTCTGCCAGCATGTTCATGATCAGGCGAATCATGGTGTCCTTGTTGGCCGGGTCGGATTCGGCGATCAGCAGAGTCAGGGCGGCCAGGCCGACATCGTTGATCACCGGCTCGCCTGACGTATTCAGCAGGCGACCGTTGCGATGCAGGAAGTCGACAAACAGGAAGGCCGCGCTGCGCTTGTTGCCGTCGGCGAAGGGGTGATTCTTGATGACGAAGTACAGCAGGTGCGCGGCCTTGGCTTCCACGCTGGGGTAGGCCGGCTCGCCAAATACGCTCTGGTCCAGGTTGCCGAGCAGAGACGCCAGGCCATCGCTGCGGTCTCGGGCGAACAGCTCGGTGGCTTCGCCGCGTGCGATCAATTCGGCTTTCAGGCTATCCAGGGCGGTGCGTGCCTCGGCCACCGAGGGCAGCTTGCCGCCCGGCTGTGCCTGCGGGTCGGTGAGCAGGCCTTCGTCGTAGCGCTGCAGCAGCAGGAAGGTCTGGGCGTAGCGGGTGACGATATCCACCAGGCCGCGGCCGCTGGCGGTATCCAGCGCTGTGCTCTGGGCTGCCTTGCGCACCAGGACCATGGCGGCCTCCAGCTCGCGGGCGTTCTCCTCGAAGCGCTGGCGGTTCAGCGTCCAGCCCTGGGTGAGGTGGTCGCGCAGCACGCGGGTGGCCCATATTCTGAAACGGGTTGCGCGGCTGGAGCTGACCCGATATCCAACTGAAATCACTGCATCCAGGCTGTAGTGTTTGCGCCTGCGTTTCACCGCTCGGGCGCCCTCTTGCTGAACCTGTAAGAAATCCTTACAAGTTGCCTCTTCTTCCAGCTCGCCCTCCGCGTAAACATTCCTCAGGTGCATGGTGATGTTCTGGGGCTTGACGTCGAACAGGTCGGCCATCTGCCGCTGCGTCAGCCAGACGGTTTCCTGATCCGCGTCCAGTCGCACTTCGACTGTGTGGTCGGCGTCTTCATAGATGATAATGGGGCTTTGCGTTTCGTTGCTCATGCATAGATCTCTTCCTTGAGGGTGGCATCAGGGCTAGCCTTGTCGGCGGTCAGCTCGCCGGAGAAGGCTTTTTGCAGCAGAGATTGCTTTAGCTCGACCAAGCCGGTGAGTTTTTGTTGGTAGATGGCTTCAAGACGCTGCGTTTCATTTCGCAGGTTATCTATCTCTATGGCTATATGAGCCT
>DATHXP010000422.1:0-2705 GCA_035459605.1 Halomonas sp.
CAACCAAGCGCTGCGAAGCGATGGAAAAGATCGCTTGACTGCTCAACCAGATGACACCAGGCTTTCGGTTTTGGTATACGTTTAATTCACGTTTAAGACACAATTCGAGGATAGCACCGCCGCAGCTTTCCTCGATACTGCTGGATAGAGACCACGAAATATATCGGCGCATTGTTTGATATGGGTCAATTGTGCGTGCCTGGCGAAGGATAGCGCAGCTTGTCCCGCCGGGGAAAGCCAAGTTCAGTAACGGTTCAGATCAGTAACGGTTCAGAGTGGCAAGACGATAGCCCAAAGCGGAGAAGCAGCATGAGAGTTTTTCAGACAGCAGGATTTGCGGTGGCCGCGATGATATGCGGCGTTGCGCTTTCCGGCATCGCGTTTGCAGCCGGCGACGCCGAAGCGGGTGCGGACAAGATTGCGATCTGCGCGGCCTGTCACGGCAAGGACGGCATAGCCACCGCCGGCATCTATCCCAATCTGGCTGGCCAGTCGGCCGACTACCTGGAAAGCTCGATGAAGGCCTACCGTGAAGGCCAGCGCAAGGGGGGGATGTCGGCGGTGATGACGCCCCAGGCGACTCACCTGTCGGATGAAGACATTGCCGATATTGCGGCGTATTACAGCCAGCAGTAAGCCGCGCTAGGAAAACACTGAATAAATGCCTGCGCGTCTCAATCACTGCGTTGCGCGATGCTCGGAATCCTCACATATACCGCATATGCTCCGGTTCCTGCGCTCCGTGGGCCTTGTGCTTGAGCCGCTCGACGATTTCTTCAGCGCTTGTCTAGAGTCGTAGCATCTGCCATGTGCAGCCAATCCCGCTGCCGCGCCCTGTGCCTAAACTCTCATTCCCACACTACCTGGCGGGCAGCGCCGGCTCTGACAGCCTGATATTATGTCGCTTTGACAGGCCTTGCGTACGAGGCCATGTTCATCGTCATCGAGTCGTTTTGCTGTCCAGACCCGCTGCCCAGAGGCCCCCGCCGGGAGCTATGTAACCTGCTACAGGAGTTTTTCATGAGCGATACGCCCAAGGATCCACGCCGCCGCCACTCAGCCTCGGTAGTGGATGGACCCGGCAAGTCAGCCGGCCGCGCCATGCTGCGCGCGGTAGGATTTACCGACGAGGATTTCACCAAGCCCCAGGTGGGGATCGCTTCGACCTGGAGCATGGTGACACCGTGCAACAGCCATATCGGCGAGCTGGCCGATCACGCCCGGGACGGCGCTGATGCGGCGGGCGGCAAGGGCGTGGTGTTCAACACCATCACCATTTCTGACGGCATCGCCAACGGCACCGAGGGCATGAAGTATTCGCTGGTGTCGCGCGAGGTGATCGCCGACTCCATCGAGACGGTGGCCGGCTGCGAGGGCTTCGATGGCCTGGTGGCCATCGGCGGCTGCGACAAGAACATGCCGGGCTGCATGATGGGGCTGGCGCGGCTCAACCGCCCCAGCGTGTTCGTTTACGGCGGCACCATCCTGCCCGGTAAGAACCACACCGACATTGTCTCGGTGTTCGAAGCCATGGGCGCCCACTCGCGCGGCGATATCGACCTGATCGAACTCAAGCAGATCGAGGAAACGGCGATTCCCGGCCCCGGTTCCTGCGGCGGCATGTACACCGCCAACACCATGGCCTCGGCCATCGAGGCGCTGGGCATGAGCCTGCCGGGCAGTTCGGCGCAAAACGCCGTCTCCAGCGAGAAAAGCGACGACTGCCGCCGCGCCGGCGAGGCGGTGCTTGCACTGCTCGACAAGGACATCAAGCCCTCCGACATCATGACCCGTCAGGCGTTCGAGAACGCCATTACCGTGGTCATTGCGCTGGGCGGCTCCACCAACGCCGTGCTGCACCTGATCGCCATGGCGCGCACCTTGGATATAGCGCTGTCGCTGGACGACTTCACCGAGATCGGCAAGCGCGTGCCGATGCTTGCCGACCTGCGCCCCAGCGGCCACTACATGATGAGCGAACTGGTGGCGATCGGCGGCATTCAGCCGCTGATGAAGGTGCTGCTGGAGGCCGGCCTGCTGCACGGCGACTGCCTGACGGTCACCGGCAAGACCCTGGCCGAGAACCTGGCCGAGGTGACCCACTACCCGGACGATCAGGAAATCATCGCGCCGCTGTCGGCCCCCCTCAAGGCCGAGAGCCATCTGCGCATCCTGTACGGCAACCTGGCGCCGCAGGGCGCGGTGGCCAAGATCACCGGCAAGGAAGGCACCCACTTTCGCGGTACCGCACGGGTGTTCAACTCCGAGGAAGAGGCCCAGGCGGGCATCAACGACGGCACCGTGGTGGCCGGCGACGTGGTGGTGATTCGCTACGAAGGCCCCAAGGGCGGCCCCGGCATGCGCGAAATGCTCACCCCCACTTCGGCCATCATGGGGCGCGGGCTGGGCAGCGACGTGGCGCTGATCACCGACGGGCGCTTCTCCGGCGGCAGCCACGGCTTCGTGGTCGGCCACGTCTCGCCCGAAGCCTTCGACGGCGGCCCGCTGGCGCTGGTGGAGGACGGCGACGTCATTACCATCGACGCCGAGGCCAATACCATCGACGTGGCCATCGGTGGCGACGACCTCGAACGCCGTCACGCCGCTTGGCAAAAGCCCGCGCCGCGCTATACCCGCGGCGTGCTGGCCAAGTATGCGCGCCTGGTCAGCTCCGCCAGCGAAGGCGCGGTGACCGATCAGGACGC
>DATHXP010000423.1:0-4417 GCA_035459605.1 Halomonas sp.
GAAACAGCGCGGCCAGCGCCACCGCGCTGCCGATCAGCAGCCGACGCAGGGCCGGGGAGTCGCCGATTCGTTGCATCAGCTATTCCCTCCGTGCAGCCGGCGAATGAAGCGCCCCTGCCACAGGTTGATGGCCAGCAGCAGGCCCAGCGAGGTGGCCAATACCACCGAGGCGATGGCCGAGGCGCCGGCGTAGTCGTACTCCTGCAGCTTGACGAAGATCATCAGCGAGGTGATCTCGGTCTCGAACGGCATGTTGCCGGCGATAAATATCACCGCGCCGAACTCGCCCAGCGAGCGCACGAAGGCCAGCCCGGTGCCGGTGACCAGCGCCGGCCACAGGTGCGGCAGGATCACGCGGCGAAAGGCCACGCCGTCGCGGGCGCCCAGGGTCATGGCGGCCTCGTCCACCTCGGCGGGCAGGTCTTCGAGAATCGGCTGCACCGTGCGCACCACAAACGGAATGCTGGTAAACGCCATGGCCAGCGCGATGCCAATCCAGGTGTAGGACACCTCGACGTCCAGCGGTGCCAGCAGCTTGCCCATCCAGCCGCTGCTGGAATACAGCGTGGCCAGTGTGATGCCGGCCACCGCGGTGGGCAGGGCGAAGGGCAGATCCATCAGCGCGTCCAGCAGGCGCTTGCCGGGAAACTCGTAGCGCACCAGCACCCAGGCCAGCAGCAGGCCGAAGGCGGCATTGATCAGCGCCGCGGCGCCGGCCGCGCCCAGGGTGGTCACGTAGCTGGCCACTACCCGAGGCTCACTGATGACATGCCAGTACTCGGCCAGCGTCAGCTCGGAGAGCTGGCCCACCAGGCCGGTCAGGGGCAGCAGCAGCACCAGCGAGACAAAGGTCAGGCTGATGCCCAGCGACAGGCCGAATCCCGGCAGCACCCGCAGGGGGCGCGCCGGGAAGAGGGAGAGGGCGGAGGCACTCATGGGTTAATCCACCCGGACTCAGCGGCGCTGCAGCTGGTCGAGCTGACCGCCGCTGGCGAAGTGGGTATCCATGGCCTGATCCCAGCCGCCGAACACATCTTCGACCGCGAACAGCTCGGCGTCCGGGAACCGGTCGGCGAACTCCTCGACGACCGCCGCGTCGTGCACGCGATAGTTGAAGCCGGCCAGCAGGCGCTGGGCCTCTTCGCTGTACAGGAACTCCAGGTAGTCGCGGGCCAGCTCCAGGTTGTCGTTGCGCTCGGCGTTTTCCTCGACCACGGCCACCGGGAACTCGGCCAGGACGCTGACCGGCGGCACCACCACTTCGTAGTCGTCGCTGCCGTATTCGCCGCGAATGTTGTTGACCTCGGACTCGAAGCTGATCAGCACATCGCCAATGCCGCGCTCGATGAAGCTGGTGGTGGCGCCGCGGCCGCCGGTGTCGAACACCTTCACGTTGCCCAGGAAGTCGCGCATGAAGTCCTGCACCTGTGCCTCGTCGCCGTCGAACTGCCGCTCGGCGGCGCCCCAGGCGGCCAGGTAGGTGTAGCGGCCGTTGCCGGAGGTCTTGGGGTTGGGGAAGACCAGCTCGACGCCGTCGGCTGCCAGGTCGTCCCAGCTCTCGATGCCCTTGGGGTTGCCCTTGCGCACCAGAAACGCCGTGGTGGAGTAGTAGGGCGAGGCGTTGTTGGGGAGCTGCTGCTGCCAGTCCTCGGCGGCCAGACCCGCGTCGGCCAGCACCTGCACGTCGGTGACCTGGTTGTAGGTCACCACGTCGGCGCGCAGCCCCTGCAGAATGGCGCGGGCCTGGGCGGAGGAGCCGCCGTGGGACTGTTTGATGGTCAGGCTGTCGCCCTCGTTTTGCGCTTCCCAGTGCGCCTTGAACAGCGGATTGACCTCGGCGAACAGCTCGCGGGCGATATCGTAGGAGGAGTTGAGCAGCTCGCGCTCCTCGGCCATGGCCGGCGACGCCATGCCAAGACCCAGCCCGAGAGCGATGGCCAGAGTGGGGAGAGAGCGAGAGAAAGGCAGCGTCGGCAACATGAAGACCTCAGGGCAGTGATATGAATCGAAAGCCTAAGGTATCAGGTGTTATGGCTATTGATAACGCTGTTTTTATTCTATTTTGGAATATGTGTATTGGCAGGTGAATCGCGTCCTGCTCCAAGCCAGGAAGCAGAGCAGGGCGCGATCCGTTGGCTGTCTATTCTCTGCAGGTTGACGTTAGAGCCCGATCGCCGAAGAGGTGGAGCGCCGCGGGTCGGCGCCGCCGTAGTACATGCCGTCTTCAATCACGATCGACTGGGCGGCGCCCATGGCGGGCTGGAGGCTGATGACGTGGCCGCGCTGCTCCAGCAGGCTCAGGGTGTCCGGGCTGAAGCCTTGTTCGATGCGGATCTCGTCGGGCAGCCACTGGTGGTGCATGCGCGGTGCGCTGACCGCCGACTGGATATTCATGTCGTGATCGATGACGTTCATCAGCACCTGCAGCGTGGTGGTGATGATGCGCGAACCGCCGGGGCTGCCGGTGATCAGGAAGTTCTTGCCGTCTTTCTTGACGATGGTCGGCGTCATCGACGACAGCATGCGCTTGCCGGGTTCGACCTTGTTGGCCGCGCCGCCGATCAGGCCGTAAGCGTTGGGCACGCCGGGCTTGGCCGAGAAGTCGTCCATTTCATTGTTGAGCAGAAAGCCCGCGCCCTCCACCACGATACCCGAGCCGTAGCTGAAGTTGATGGTGTAGGTGTTGGAGACCGCCAGCCCGTTGTCATCGACAATCGAGAAGTGGGTGGTTTCGTTGGACTCGTAGGCCGCCGGGTTGCCCGGCTTGATGGTGTCGCTGGGCGTGGCCTGATCCATGGCGATCTGGGTGCGCAGTTCGTCGGCATATGCCTTGGAGGTAAGGCCCTCCAGGGGCACCTCGACGAAGTCGGTGTCGCCCAGGTATTCGGCGCGGTCGGCATAGGCGCGCTTCATGGCCTCGGCCATGACGTGCATGGTGTCGGCACCGCCGAAGCCCATCTCGGCGATCGGATAGTCTTCGAGAACGTTGAGCATCTGCACGATATGAACGCCGCCGGAGGAGGGCGGGCTCATGGCGTAGATGTCATGGCCGCGATAGGTGCCGTGGCTGGGCTCGCGAACTACCGGTTCGTAGCTGGCCAGGTCGTCCAGCGTCATCAGGCCACCGTGTTTTTCCATTTCGGCGACCAGCAGGCGGGCCGTTTCGCCCTCATAGAACTCGCTGGCGCCCTGCTCGGCGATGCGCCTGAGCGTCGCGGCAAGCTCGGGCTGGCGGAAGATCTCGCCGGCCTGGTAGGAGGCGCCGTCCTCCTTGAAGAAGGTGGCCATGCTGGACTCCCAGGGCTCGAAGCGCTCGCGGGTCGCTTCCAGGCCCTTGACGAAGCGCGGCGGCACGGCAAAGCCCTCCTCGGCCAGACGAATCGCCGGCGCCAGCGCCTCGGCCAGATTCAGGGTGCCGTACTCCTCCAGCGCCAGGGCGAGGCCGGCCACGGTGCCCGGTACGCCGGCGGCCAGGTGCGTATAGCGCGAGCGCTCGGTGACGACCTCGCCCTCCTCATCCTGAAACATGGTTTCGGTGGCAGCGGCGGGGGCGGTTTCGCGATAGTCGATGGCGATGACCTCGCCGCTGGCCTCGTCGGAAACCAGCATGAAGCCGCCGCCGCCGATGTTGCCCGAGCGCGGCTGGGTCACGGCCAGGGCAAAGCCGGCGGTGACGGCGGCGTCCACGGCGTTGCCGCCCTGGGCCAGCACGTCGCGAGCCACCTCGGAGGCCAGAAAGTGGCTGGTAGCGACCATGCCGTGGGCGCTCTCCTGGGGATGAAAGCGCTCGCCTTCGAGAATGGCCTGCTGGGCCACGGCCAGCGGCGAGAGCAGCAGGGTGCCGGCCAGCAGGCCAACCGAGAGGCGCGTCGAGAGCCTGGAAAAACGCTCCCTGCGCGCACGGGCGTGGGCTGGGGTGAGGTCAGCGCAGTGGTATTGAGCCATGATTATCTCCCGAGTGTGATGACAGTTGTGATGTCAGGCGTGATGGTCGCCGTGACGGCGGTCATAATTGCTCACATTGCCTCCATCACTATCGTGCGCTCGCAGTGGATTACGCAAGTTTCTCCAGCCATGGGTCGCGAGCTGCTAACATGCCCGTTTTGGCTCAGCGACTGACAGGAACCGCCCCGACATGACCGACCCACGACCCGACTATCGGCTCGCGCCCTCCATTCTCTCGGCCAACTTCGCCCGCCTGGGCGAGGAAGTGGACGACGTGCTCGCCTCGGGGGCGGACATCGTTCACTTCGACGTAATGGACAGCCACTACGTGCCGAATCTGACCATCGGCCCCATGGTCTGCGAGGCGCTGCGCGAGCACGGCGTGACCGCGCCCATCGACGTGCACCTGATGGTGCGTCCGGTGGATCGGCTGATCGGCGACTTCATCGACGCCGGCGCCAGCTATATCACC
>DATHXP010000424.1:0-23074 GCA_035459605.1 Halomonas sp.
ACAACGCCATCCTGTTGAAAGGGAGGCGCAAAGCCGAACACCGCCTGGGAGATCAACGAGCCCATGATGGACGCCAGCATCACCGGCATGAAACCCATGATGGTGTACTCCATCATCACCACTTCCATGGCGAAGATGACCCCGGCCAGCGGCGTATTGAAAGACGCTGAAATACCGGCGGCGGTGCCGCAGGCGACCAGCACCCGCAGGCTGTTATGGGGCAGCTTGAGCAGCATGCCAAGGCCGCTACTGGCGGCAGCACCCAGGTGAATGGCCGGCCCCTCGCGTCCGGCCGAAAGACCGCCGAGCACCGAAATCAGCCCTACCCACCACTGGGTGATCCAATTGCGCAGCGGAAAGCGCCCCTGCTGATAGGTCAGCCGCTCGATGACATGGGCCACGCCTATCTGGCGACCGCCACCGCTCGGCTGAAGCGCCAGCCAGCCGCCTATCAGCGTGACGGCCAGCAGCGGCAGCAGGCTGCGCAGCATAGGGCTCAGCTGCTCGAACGCCTCGGGGTCGGCATCGGGCATGAACACCATCGCCCCCAGCCTGAGCAGCAGGCGAAACAGCGTCATCAAGCAGCCGGTGATGATGCCGGAAATCAACCCCAGCACGCACAGCTGCGGCAGCGCGTCGACGTTGGCCAGCTGATGGCGAAAACCTTCCAGACTGAAACGGTGAGGGTTAGGGTTTGGCAAACAGCATTCCTTATTTGAGTGTGGCCCATATTATCCACAGGTTCAGTCTGTATTCCTCCCCGACGCCGGCAACACATCGCCCGCGCACGAGACCAGCAATGCGAATGACTCCCTATCTTGTGTATCATATTGCCAGTGGAGCGCACACCGCCTAACGAGGAGTCCACCGTGATCAAGCTTGGAATCGTCGGCGGCACCGGATACACCGGTGTCGAACTGCTCAGGCTGCTGGCCGGGCATCCCCAGGTCGACATTGAATGCATCACCTCGCGCAGCGAAGCCGGGGTGGGCGTCAGCGAGCTCTACCCGAACCTGCGCGGCCACTACGACGACTTGCGCTTCAGCGCGCCGGACGCCGAGCAGCTGGGCAGCTGCGACGCCGTTTTCTTTGCTACCCCGCACGGCGTTGCTCACTCGCTGGCCGGCGATCTGCTGGCTCGCGGTACCCGAGTGATCGACCTGTCTGCCGATTTTCGGCTGCGTGACGCCGAACTCTGGGCCGAGTGGTACGGCCAGCCGCACGGCGCGCCCGAGCTTCTGGAAGAAGCCGTCTACGGCCTGCCCGAGGTCAACCGCGAACAGATTCGCCGGGCGCGCCTGATCGCCGTGCCCGGCTGCTACCCCACCGCCGTCCAGCTGGGCCTGCTGCCCCTGCTGGAAGCCGGGCTGGTCGACCCCGGCCAGCTGATCGCCGACTGCAAGACCGGAGTTACCGGCGCGGGGCGCAACGCCAAGGTTCCTTTTCTGCTGGCCGAGGCCGGCGAGTCGTTCAAGGCCTACGCTGCTTCGGGCCATCGCCACCTGCCGGAAATCTGCCAGGGGCTGGAGGGTGCCGCCGGCACGCCCGTCGGCCTGACCTTTGTGCCCCACCTGGTACCCATGGTTCGCGGCATTCACGCCACGCTTTACGCCAGGCTCACGCAGCCGGCAGACGACCTGCAGGCGCTGTTCGAGCAGCGCTTTGCCGATGAGCCCTGCGTCGACGTGATGCCCGCCGGCAGCCACCCCGAAACCCGCAGCGTCAAGGGCGCCAACCTGTGCCGGCTGGCCGTTCATCGGCCCCAGGGCAGCGACACCGTGGTGGTGCTGGCGGTGATCGACAACCTGGTCAAAGGCGCCTCGGGCCAGGCCGTCCAGAATCTCAACCTGATGTTCGGCTTCGCTGAAAATGCCGGCCTGAACGCCCCCGCGCTGATGCCCTGATCGCTTGAATCTGCCCGCTTCCGCAGAGCTATCGCAGTTGGCCCGCAAGGGGCGCCGGGGACAGTTCGAAGAGGGGGTTCTACGCCATGGATGGCGTAGGTAGCGCCCAGGGACGGGTTCACAGCGCCCCCTCGACGAACTGTTGCCGGATCAGCCCCGCGTCATATTGCTAGCTGCAATTGCCCTACCCGTTTCCGAACAGTTGTTGACCCCTTTGCTCGGGAATGGGGATAATTGAGATCAGATATCATTCAACATCTACCGGGGAGGTTACCCATGAGCGGTGCCGAATCCTTCGTACCCACGCCGCTGCTGCTTTCGGACAGCGCGCGAGCGCGTTTGAATATGCTGATCGAGGAAGAGAGCAACTCGGGGCTCAAGCTGCGCGTTTATGTCACGGGCGGCGGCTGTTCCGGCTTCCAGTACGGCTTCGACTTTACCGAAGAGGTCGCCGACGACGATACGCTGGTCGACTTTTCCGGCGTGTCCCTGGTGGTTGACCCGCTCTCTTATCAGTACCTGGTCGGCTCGGTCGTGGACTTTGAGGAAGGCCTCGCCGGCGCGCGCTTTCTGATCAAGAACCCCAACGCCACGACCACCTGCGGCTGCGGCTCCTCCTTCACGATTTGACCCCGTCCAGCCGCCGAGGCTTCCCGTCACCCCGAGTTCCCTAACGTTGATACCGCGCGGAAAGCCTCGCGGGTTTCGGCTTGACGCTCAATAGGCGACTCGTCATTGTGGAAGTTATGTTTTCAACGGGCAACGGGAAAAAACAATGAAATATCAACTCAAGACACTGACACTGGCCAGCTGCCTGGGCCTTGGCGTGGCACTGAGCGGCTCGGCAGTGGCCGACACCGTCAAGGTCGCCACGGACCCAAGCTTCGTCCCCTTCGAAATGCTGGACCAGGAAACCGGTGAAATGGTCGGTTTCGACATGGACATCATCCGCGAGGTGGCCGACCGCGCCGGCTTTGAGTATGAGCTCAACACCATGGACTTCAGCGGCATCATTCCGGCCGTGCAGACCGGCAGCGTGGATATCGCCATCGCCGGCATCACCATTACCGATGAGCGCGCCAAGATCGTCGATTTTTCAGATCCCTACTACGATAGCGGCCTGCAAATTCTGGTCGGCGCCAATCAGCAGGGTGTCGAGACCGTCGACGACCTGGCCGGCATGAAGATCGGTACCAAGATCGGCTCCACCAGCTACGACTATCTGACCGAAAACCTCGGCGACGACGCCACCATCACGCCCTATCCCGGCTCCGGCGACATGTACATGGCGCTGCTGGGCGGCAGCGTCGACGCGGTCTTTTACGACGCCCCCAACGTCGGCTACTTCGCCAAAACTCGCGGCGAAGGGCGCGTCAAGGTTGTTGGCCCGCTCTACGAAGGCCAGCAGTACGGCATCGTCTTCGTCAAGGGCAGCGAGCTGGTCGAGCCGACCAACGAGGCCCTGGCCGCCATGCGCGAAGACGGAACCTACGACGAAATCCACAGCAAATGGTTCGGCAGCAGCGAGTAACGCTTCGGGTTATTTCATGGTCGTTGGCACGACCACCGACTGCTGTGACGGCACTGTATCTCCGGGGCGGCATCCCCAGGGGTACGGTGCCGTTTAGCGTGCTACTCCCCCAATGGAGCCTCATTTGTGGACGTCACCTTTCAATTCGACTGGCAGGCCGCCTTTGCCTCCATTCCCTACCTGCTCAAGGGAATTCCCTACACGCTACTGATCTCGTTTGGCGGTCTGGCCATCGGCTTTTTGATCGGAATTTTCTTCGGCCTGCTGCGCATCAGCCCGATGCGCTGGCTGCGCTGGCCCGCTGTCGCCTATATCGAAGTGTTTCGCGGCACCCCGGTGCTGGTGCAGGTGCTGTTCATCTACTACGGGCTGCCCCAGCTGCTGGGCGGCCCGATCGATGCCATCACCGCCGGCATTGCCGCCATTGCCGTGAACTCGGGGGCCTACATCTCAGAAATCGTGCGCGGTGGCGTCCAGTCCATCGAGCGCGGGCAGCGCGAAGCCGGTCTGTCGCTGGGCCTGTCCCGGGTGCAGACCTTTCGCTACGTCATCTGGCCCCAGGCCTTTCGCCGCATGATCCCGGCGCTGGGCAACCAGGGCATCATCAGCATCAAGGATACCTCGCTGTTCGCCGTGATCGGCGTCGGTGAACTGGTGCGTCAGGGACAGATCTATATCGCGACGACCTTCACGGCGCTGGAGGTCTATCTGATGGTCGCGGTGCTCTACCTGGCGATCACTCTGACACTGTCAATCGGACTGCGCATGCTCGAGCGCAAGGGGCTGGTGGGGCAATGAAAAGACAAGACGCCGCGACGGTGGACGCCAGGCGGATCGACCCCGACGCCGAGCCCATCGTGCGCATGGAAAAACTCAATAAACACTTTGGCAGGCTGCATGTGCTCAAAGACATCGACCTGACCGTGGCTCCCGGTGAGGTCGTGGTCATCATCGGTGCCAGCGGCTCCGGCAAGTCCACCATGATCCGCTGCATCAACGGTCTCGAAGAGTTCCAGGCAGGCCACCTGGACGTGGACGGCAAGGTTCTTGAACCCTACGGCAAGGCCAGCCGGGCGCTGCAGCAGATTCGTACCGAAGTGGGCATGGTGTTCCAGCAGTTCAATCTCTTCCCGCACTTAAGCGTGCTGGACAACGTCACCCTGGCGCCCATGAAAGTGCGTCACGCCAGCCGCAAGCACGCCCGACAGACGGCCGAGCGCCTGCTTAAGCGCGTTGGTATCGCCGATCAGTCGAGCAAGTACCCGGCCCAGCTGTCGGGAGGGCAGCAGCAGCGCGTGGCGCTGGCTCGGGCGCTGGCCATGGAGCCCAGGCTGATGCTGTTCGACGAGCCGACCTCGGCGCTGGACCCGGAGATGATCGGCGAGGTGCTCGACGCCATGCGCGAGCTGGCCCGGGACGGCATGACCATGGTGATCGTGACCCACGAGATGAATTTCGCCCGCGAGGTCGCCGATCGCGTGATCTATATTCACCAGGGCGAAATCGTCGAGCAGGGCACGCCCGACGAGGTCTTCGACAGTCCGCAAAACGAGCGCACCCAGAGCTTCCTTGCCCGGGTGCTCACTTACTAGCAACCGCCCTTCGCGCACGTTTTTCATGGCCCTGTCGCTGTCGACAGGGCTTTTTGGGCTGTGGAAAAGATTTTTTGAAAGAGACAGCTTGCCGCGCTCCAGGCCGCAGGAGGCTGGGGTTCTCAAGCGATCGAGGCGGCATCTCCAGCTTGTTCACAGCCCCAGGGACAAGCGCGACCCAGCTCTGTGGATAATTCAGGGATGAATACGCCTGTGCATAAGCGGCCATTCCATCCACAGCCGGCCCACATCCTGCGCGCAGCCAGTCGGGCGTTTCTCCGCGCCGTCATGAACAACGCAGGGTATTGAAAATCATTAAATAATATTGGTTATCAACAGATTTGATCTGCGCCAGTAGTTACAGCATCAACAGAACTTCTCTTTATATTCTTGTTTTTATATTGTTAGCGATACAGGGCGGCATCAGCGCTGCCCCTGAGCGGTGTGGAAAACCCTGACGTTTACCCACAGGGGCGTTATACTGCGCGGCTAAATCCCATACGTTTCCAAGCATTGGCCTCCAGGCCAAACGAGGTGTTTCTTGGATTATCCCGACCGTTTCGACGTCATCGTCATCGGTGGCGGCCATGCAGGTACCGAAGCCGCCCTGGCCTCCGCTCGCACGGGCTGTCGAACCCTGCTGCTGACGCACAGCATCGAGACCCTAGGCCAGATGTCCTGCAACCCCGCCATTGGCGGAATCGGCAAGAGCCATCTGGTCAAGGAAATCGATGCGCTGGGCGGCGCCATGGGTCTGGCAACCGATGCCAGCGGTATCCAGTTTCGGGTGCTTAACGCGCGCAAGGGGCCGGCGGTGCGTGCCACGCGCGCCCAGACCGATCGCGTGCGCTACAAGGCAGCTATTCGCGCAATGCTGGAGAACCAAGCCAATTTGACGCTCTTCCAGCAGGCTGCCGGCGACCTGATCGTCGATGGCGACAGCGTCCGCGGCGTGGTGACCGAAACGGGAATTCGTTTCCATGCGCGCAGCGTGGTGCTATGCACCGGTACCTTCCTCGGCGGCGTTATCCACATGGGGCAGGACAAGTCGCAGGCCGGCCGTGCCGGCGATCCCCCCTCGAATGCGCTGGCCCAGCGCCTGCGCGCCACGCCGCTGCGGGTCGATCGGCTAAAGACCGGTACGCCGCCGCGCCTGGATGCCAAGACGGTGGATTTCTCACTGCTCGAAGAGCAGCCCGGTGATACGCCGACCCCGGTCATGTCGTACCTGGGCAGCCGCGATATGCACCCGCGCCAAGTGAGCTGCTATATCACCCACACCAATGAGCGCAGCCACCGGCTCATTCGCGACAATCTCGAGCTTTCGTCGATGTTCAGCGGAGCTATCGAAGGCGCTGGGCCGCGCTACTGCCCGTCCATCGAGGACAAGGTGCACCGCTTCGCCGACAAGGAGAGCCACCAGATATTTCTCGAGCCGGAAGGCCTGGATACCCACGAGCTGTATCCCAACGGCATTTCCACCTCGCTGCCGTTTGACATACAGCTGCAGGTAGTGCGCTCCATTCGCGGGCTGGAAAACGCCCATATCACGCGGCCCGGCTACGCCATCGAGTACGATTTCTTCGACCCGCGCGATCTCAAGCACTCGCTGGAAACGCGCTGCCTGCACAACCTCTACTTTGCCGGCCAGATCAACGGCACCACGGGCTACGAGGAAGCCGGCGCCCAGGGTCTGCTGGCGGGGCTGAACGCCGCCCGTCGCGCCCGGGGGCTCGAGGCCTGGTGGCCGCGCCGCGACGAGGCCTATCTGGGCGTGCTGATCGACGATCTGATTACCCTGGGCACCCGCGAGCCCTACCGCATGTTTACCTCGCGCGCGGAGTATCGCCTGCTGCTGCGCCAAGACAACGCCGACATGCGCCTGACCGAAAAGGGCCGCCAGCTGGGACTGGTCGACGACGTTCGCTGGGCGAGCTTCGCAGCCAAGCGCGACGCCGTCGCGCGCGAAAGCGAGCGTCTCAAGAGCACCTGGATCCAGCCCGGCAGCGACGCGGCCAGAAAGCTGGAGGGCAGGCTTGAAAAGCCGCTGAGCCGCGAATACAGCCTGATGGAGCTGCTGCGCCGGCCCGAGCTCGACTATGCCAGCGTGGCCGATCTCAGCGGCGAGCCGGTAGCCGATCCGGTGGTCGCCGAGCAGGTGCAGATTCAGACCAAGTACCAGGGCTACATCGACCGCCAGCAGGACGAAATCGACAAGCTCAAGCGTCACGAGGCCACCGCGCTGCCCGACGATCTGGATTACGCCCGGGTCAATGGGTTATCAAACGAGATTCGCCAGAAGCTGAGCGAGGCGCGCCCCGGCACCCTGGCTCAGGCGGCGCGCATTCCCGGCGTTACCCCGGCGGCCATCTCCCTGCTGCTGGTACATCTCAAGAAGCGCCGACAGCTAGGCGACAAGCATCGGGTGGTCAATCAGTGAGCGTTGAAACGGCCGCCGTCGAGCAGACGCTGGACCAAGGGCTGACGCAGCTGGGCATCCCCCTGGACGATGGGCGCCGCGACCAGCTGCTGGCGCTGGTGTGGCTGTTGCACAAGTGGAACCGTGCCTATAACCTCACCGCGGTACGCGATCCTCAGTCCATGGTCAGCCGCCACCTGCTCGACAGCGCCGTGGTAGCCCCTTTCGTTACCGGCCCCAGGGTGCTGGATGTGGGCGCCGGGCCCGGGCTGCCGGGGCTGGTGCTGGCGATTCTGAACCCTTCGCTTGCGGTCACCCTACTCGACAGCAACGGCAAGAAAGTGCGCTTTCAACGCCAGGCGGTGATAGAACTCGGGCTGACCAATGTGACCCCGGTTCAGGCCAGGGTCGAGGATCCGCAAACGGTCGGTGGCGGCTTCGAGCAGGTGATTTCGCGCGCCTTTGCCAGCCTGCCGGACTTTATTGCCCTCAGCCAGGCGTGGCTTGCCGAGGGCGGCCAGTGGCTGGCCATGAAGGGGCCAGCCGTGGACGATGAGCTTGAAGGGCTTGCCGCGGAGGTGCGCGTAGCGGCTCGCCATCGGCTCGAAGTACCCTTCGAATCGGGCCATCGCTGGCTGGTGGTGCTCGAGCGCGCCTAAATACACCGGAGTCTCCGCCGAGGCATCCGCCATCTGCAAGGACGTTGACGTGACCAAGATCATTGCCTTGACCAACCAGAAAGGCGGCGTGGGCAAGACCACCACCACCGTCAACCTGGCGGCCAGCCTCGCGGCCCTGGATCGCCGGGTGCTGCTGGTTGATCTGGATCCCCAGGGACACGCCACCATGGGCAGCGGCATCGACAAGCATGCGCTGGAGGCCAGCACGCTGGAGGTTATCCTCGGCGACCGGCGGGCCAGCGACGTCGTTCTGGAGTGTCCCGAGGCCGGCTATGCGCTGTTGCCGAGCAACGGCGACCTGACCGCCGCCGAGGTCGAGCTGTTGGAGCGCGATCAAGGCCGCGAACGCTATCTGGTCAACGCCTTGCAAGAGGTTTCCGGCCAATACGATGTGCTGCTGATCGACTGCCCGCCGTCGCTGAACATGCTCACCGTCAACGGCCTGACCGCCGCCCACGGCGTGCTGATTCCGCTGCAGTGCGAGTTCTACGCCATGGAGGGGCTCTCGGCGCTGCTCGATACCGTCGAGCAGCTCAAGGTCAGCGTCAACCCGGACCTGGAGATCTTTGGTATCCTGCGCACCATGTACGATGCCCGCAACAGCCTGACCCGGGACGTCAGCAAGCAGCTGCGCGACTATTTCGGCGATGCGCTGCTCAAGACCACGATTCCGCGCAACGTACGCGTGGCCGAAGCCCCCAGTCACGGCTTGCCGGTCACCAAGTACGCGCGCTTCTCGCGGGGCAGCCAGGCTCATCGAGTGCTGGCCAAGGAGCTGATTCGCCGGCTATCGCTCTGAGTCAGCGCACCGCTACTGATGTTCGTGATGAGGGAAAGTCGATGACGCGTACACGCGCTCTGGGCCGCGGCCTGGATGCCCTGATCGGCGCCGGTGCCAAGCGCCGCGAAAGCCTGGACCTGCCCGAGGTCGCCACCTCCGACGCCGCGGCCGACGACGACGTCGCCCGCCTGGCCGAGGAGCGCCTCGAGCGGCTGCCGCTGGGGCAGCTGAGCCGCGGCCGCTATCAGCCGCGCCGCGAGATTCAGCCCGAGGCGCTGGAAGAGCTGGCCGACTCCATCCGCGCCCAGGGCGTGATGCAGCCCATCGTGGTGCGGCCCATCGGCGCGCAGCGCTACGAGATCATCGCCGGCGAGCGGCGCTGGCGCGCCGCCCAGCTGGCCGAGCTTGACGTGATTCCCGCGGTGATCCGCGAGGTGACCGATGAGGTCGCGCTGGCGCTGGCGCTAATCGAGAACATTCAGCGCGAGAACCTCAACGCCATCGAAGAGGCCATGGCGCTCAGGCGTCTGGGCGACGAGTTCGAACTGACCCAGCAGCAGATCGCCGACGCGGTGGGGCGTTCGCGCACCCAGGTCGCCAACCTGCTGCGTCTGCTGAATCTGGAATCCGAAGTTCAGACGATGCTCGAGCGTGGCGATCTGGACATGGGGCATGCCCGCGCCCTGCTGAGGCTCTCCGGCAGCAAGCAGCGCAAGGCCGCCCACGAGGTGATCAACAAGGATCTGACCGTGCGCGCCACCGAAGCGCTGGTCAAGCAGTGGGTCGAGAGCGGGATAAAGAAGCCCCAAAAACTGCAGCCCTCGCCGGATGTCGCACGTCTGGAGAGCCGTCTGGCCGATCTGCTGGGCGCACCGGTCAGCATCCAGCATGGCCGGCGTGGCAGGGGGCGCTTGACCATTCGCTACACCAGCCTGGATGAGCTGGACGGCATTCTCGAACGCATCCGCTGAGGCAGGTCGTCTCGACGTTTAGTCTAATTCGGGCCGATAACGCCGTGTTTCGGACCCTGGCCGGTTGAAGCTCGCCTTACCCTTCCCTATAATCGCGGCGGACTCGTGGATACAGAACTGCTGCACGCTGTCAGGAAAGCACCCCGGTCATCGCAAGGCGATCATTGCAAGGACAGAGGCATGGCCAGACGGATCAGGCGCCCAACGGTTCGGCTTGTCTTGCTGGTGCAGCTGGTCAGCTTTGTTATAGCGGCACTGGCAGGCCTGCTGATAGGCGGGCTGGCCGATGCCAAGGCGGCAATGCTGGGCAGCGCCGTCGCGCTGCTGCCCAACCTGTACTTCTCCTGGCAGGTGCTGCGGCTGGAAAGCGGTCGCAATGCCAGAAGAATCATGAGCGGCTTCTACCGAGCCGAAGCGGGCAAGTTTAGTTTGACGGTGGCGCTGTTTGCACTGGTGTTTGCCGCAGTGCCTCTCTCAAACCATGCTTTATTCTTTGGCGCTTATGCGGTGACGCTGTGCGCCTACTGGCTGGCACCCTGGCTGAATAGGCGACGCTCACCCAATTGAAATCGAGGCAGCTCATGGCAGGCAGTAATCAGACCCCGACGGAGTATATTCAGCACCACCTGCAGAATCTGACATTCGGCAACCATCCCGAGAACGGCTGGTCCATAGCGACAACGGCGGCTCAAGCCGAAGAAATGGGGTTCTGGGCGATCCACCTAGACACCATGGCCTGGTCGCTGGTCATGGGCTTTTTGTTTATCTGGCTGTTCCGCAAGGTCGGCAAGGTAGCTACTTCCGGCGTGCCGGGCAGGCTGCAGTGCGCCATCGAGATGATATTTGAGTTTGTCGAAGGCTCCGTGCGCGGCGCTTTCAACCACAAGAACGCGCTGGTTGCGCCGATAGCGCTGACGCTGTTCGTGTGGATCTTCCTGATGAACGCGCTGGATCTGGTGCCGGTCGACGTGGTGCCGACGCTGGCCCAGAAGATCGGGGTCATGTTCGGCGCTGAGCCTGCGGAGGTCTACTTCAAGATCGTGCCGACCACCGACCCGAACTCCACCCTCGGCGTTGCGCTGGGCGTGTTCATCCTCATCCTGTTTTACAGCTTCAAGGTCAAAGGCCCGGGCGGTTTTGCCAAGGAGCTGTCCTTCACTCCCTTCAACCACTGGGCGCTGATCCCATTCAACCTGGTGATGGAGATCGTCGGCCTGCTGGTCAAGCCGGTCAGCCTCGGCCTGCGTCTGTTCGGCAACATGTACGCCGGCGAGGTGATCTTTACTCTGATCGCGCTGCTGCCGTTCTGGATTGCCTGGACGCTGAACGTTCCCTGGGCCATTTTCCACATTCTCATCATCACCCTGCAGGCCTATATCTTCATGATGCTGTCGGTGGTGTACCTGAACATGGCCCATGATCAGCACTGAATCGCGTAACACCCGATAAACCCTTGAAAACTTAAATCGACAGGAGCACTACCATGGAACTCGTCTACATTGCTGCGTCCCTTATGATCGGCCTGGGCGCTCTGGGTACCGGTATCGGCTTCGCCCTGCTGGGCGGCAAGCTGCTGGAAACCACCGCGCGTCAGCCGGAAATGGGGGATCAGCTGCTGACCAGGACCTTCCTGATGGCCGGCCTGCTGGACGCCGTGCCGATGATCGGTGTGGGTATCGCGATGTATCTGATCTTCGTCGTCGCCGGTTAATACGCTGCGCATGCCGAGTGGCACCCGCTCGGCTTGCCTCTTCCGGTAGCCACGAAACTGTCAGAGGTACGTCCTTGTGAATATCAACATGACGCTCATCGGACAGACGATCGCCTTCGCGATCTTTGTCTGGTTCTGCATAAAGTATGTATGGCCGCCGATCAGCAATGCGCTTCACGAGCGCCAGCGCAAGATTGCCGAAGGCCTCGACGCCGCCAGCCGCGCGTCGCGTGATCTCGAACTGGCCGAAGCCAAGGCCAACGAGCTGCTCAGCGAAAGCAAGCAGCAGGCGTCCGAGATTCTGGAGCAGGCCAACAAGCGCTCCGCCCAGATGGTCGAGGAGGCGCGCGAGCAGGCGCGCCAGGAAGGCGAGCGTATCGTCGCCAACGCCAAGGCCGAGATTGATCAGGAGATCAATCGCGCCAAGGATGCCCTGCGCGAGCAGGTGTCGCGACTCGCTATCCAGGGTGCCGAGCAGGTGCTGGGATCCTCCATCGACGAGAAGAAGCACGCCAAGCTCGTCGACAACCTGGCCAAAGAGCTTTGAGGAGGTAACCCATGGCGGAACTGTCTACCGTCGCGCGTCCCTATGCCAAGGCGGCCTTTGAGTTCGCCGCCGAGCAGGATGCACTGGCGGAGTGGTCCAGCATGCTGACTCAGGTGGCGCAGGTCGTCAGCCATGCTGACGTGCGCGCCAAGGTGCTGAAGCATCCGCGCCTCTCCAACGCCGAAAAGGCGGATATGCTGATCGACATCTGCGGTGACAGCATCAGCGAACCGGTGGCCAACTTCTTGCGCCTGGTGGCCCGACAGGGGCGCCTGGCGGCACTGCCCGACATCCTGGCACAGTTCGAGGTGCTCAAGGCCCAGCAGGAAAAGCGCATGGACGTCACCATCGTCTCCGCCTATCCGCTGAACGACGCGCAGCAGAAGAAGCTCACCAGCGCGCTGGCCAAGCGTCTGAACCGTGAAATCTCCATTACCACTCAGGTGGACTCCGACCTTCTGGGGGGCGTGATCCTGCGTGCCGGCGACACCGTCATCGACGGTTCGGTACGCGGTCGATTGAATCGCCTCCAGGAAGCCCTTTCCGCCTGAGTCTGAGGGACATGGCATGCAGCAACTGAATCCTTCCGAGATCAGCGACATCATCAAACAGCGTATTGAAAAGCTGGATGTCGCATCCGAAGCCCGTAACCAGGGCACCATCGTCAGCGTGTCTGACGGTATCGTCCAGATCCACGGCCTGGCCGACGCAATGTTCGGCGAGATGATCGAGTTCCCCGGCGGCATCTATGGGATGACTCTTAACCTGGAGCGCGACAGCGTCGGCGTCGTGGTCCTCGGCGACTACCTGCAGCTGCAGGAAGGCATGACCGCCCAGTGCACCGGGCGCATCCTTGAAGTGCCGGTGGGCCCCGAGCTGTGCGGCCGCGTGGTCGATGCGCTGGGCAATCCCATCGACGGCAAGGGCGACATCAACGCCAAGCTGACCGACGCGGTGGAAAAGGTCGCCCCCGGCGTCATCACCCGCCAGTCCGTTGACGAGCCGATCCAGACCGGCTTCAAGTCCATCGACGCCATGGTGCCGATCGGCCGCGGCCAGCGCGAGCTGATCATCGGCGACCGCCAGATCGGCAAGTCGGCGATCGCCGTCGACGCCATCATCAACCAGAAAGGCGCCGGCGTGACCTGTGTCTACGTGGCCGTGGGTCAGAAGCAGTCGACCATCGCCAACGTGGTGCGCAAGCTCGAAGAGCACGGCGCCATGGAGCACACCATCGTGGTGGCCGCCGGCGCCGCCGACCCGGCCCCGATGCAGTTCCTGGCGCCCTACGCCGGTTGCACCATGGGCGAGTATTTCCGCGACCGCGGTGAGGACGCGCTGATCGTGTATGACGATCTGTCCAAGCAGGCCGTGGCCTACCGCCAGGTGTCGCTGCTGCTGCGGCGTCCGCCGGGCCGTGAAGCCTATCCGGGTGACGTCTTCTACCTGCACTCGCGCCTGCTCGAGCGCGCGGCGCGCGTGAACGCCGACTATGTCGAGAAGTTCACCGATGGCAAGGTGAAGGGCAAGACCGGCTCGCTGACGGCGCTGCCGATCATCGAGACCCAGGGCGGCGACGTTTCGGCGTTCGTTCCGACCAACGTGATCTCGATCACCGACGGTCAGATATTTCTCGAGGCTGACCTGTTTAACTCGGGCATCCGTCCGGCGATCAACGCCGGTCTGTCGGTGTCGCGTGTGGGCGGGGCGGCGCAGACCAAGATCGTCAAGAAGCTCGGCGGCGGCGTGCGCCTGGCGCTGGCTCAGTATCGCGAGCTGGCGGCCTTTGCGCAGTTCGCCTCCGACCTGGACGATGCAACGCGCCAGCAGCTGGAGCACGGTCAGCGCGTGACCGAGCTGATGAAGCAGAGCCAGTATTCGCCGATGTCGGTGGCGGAAATGGCCATCTCGCTGTTCGCCGCCAACGAAGGCTACCTTGACGACATCGAAGTCAACAAGGTGCTGGACTTCGAGCGCTCGCTGCAGGACTACATGAAGGCCGAGCATGGCCAGCTGCTCGACAGCATCAACGAATCCGGCGACTACAACGATGAGATCCAGAGCGGCCTCAAGGCCGGTCTCGACAAGTTCAAGGCAACGCAGAGCTGGTAATTCTGACGGCCCGCTTCCTCGGGGGCGGGCAGGATGCTTTGTGAAGCCACGAACAGAGGTAGATCGCTATGGCAGCTGCAAAAGAGATACGTACTCAGATAGGCAGCATCAAGAACACGCAGAAGATCACCAGCGCCATGGAGATGGTCGCTGCGTCGAAGATGCGCAAGGCGCAGGAGCGGATGCAAGCCAGCCAGCCCTACGCCAGACAGATCCGCAAGGTGGCGGGCCACGTGGCCGACGCCAATCCCGAGTATCGGCATCCCTGGATGCTGGAACGCGAGGTCAAGCGGGTCGGTTACATTGTGGTGTCCAGCGACCGCGGCCTGTGCGGCGGTCTGAACGTTAACCTGTTCAAGGCCGTTCTCATGCAGGCCAAGGAGTGGCAGGAGCAGGGCGTAGAGCTGGATTTCTGTGCGCTCGGCACCAAGGCGACGGCGTTTTTCCGCAAGTACGGCGGCTCGCTGGTCGCCGCGCGCTCCGGAATTGGTGAAGCGCCGTCGACCACCGACCTGATCGGCAGCGTGAAGGTGATGCTGGACGCCTACGACGAAGGCCGGCTGGATCGCCTTTATGTCGTGTTCAACGAGTTCGTCAACACCATGACCCAGAAGCCCGCGGTGCTTCAGCTTCTGCCGCTGTCGGCGGACATGGGTGTGCGTGTGGAAAACGAAGAAGAGAACAAGGCTCGCGGAGGCTGGGACTACCTGTATGAACCGGATGCCAAGGCGCTGCTGGACAGCCTGATCGTGCGTTTCGTCGAGGCGCAGGTCTATCAGGCAGTCGTCGAGAACGTGGCGTGCGAGCAGGCCGCGCGAATGATCGCCATGAAGAGCGCCACCGACAACGCCGGCGATCTGATCGACGACCTGGAACTGGTGTACAACAAGGCCCGTCAGGCGGCCATTACCCAGGAAATTTCCGAGATCGTCGGTGGCGCCGCCGCCGTATAGCGCCGGGGGAAGGCGCTGCCTTCCCGGCAAACTGGCTTCATTTGCAGGTTTTAGAGAGGAACCAAGATGAGCGGACGTATCGTACAAATCATCGGTGCGGTGATTGACGTAGAGTTTCCGCGGGACAATGTGCCCAAGGTCTACGACGCGCTGACGGTCTCGAATGCCGAGACCGTTCTCGAAGTCCAGCAGCAGCTGGGCGACGGTGTGGTGCGCACCATCGCCATGGGCTCCACCGAAGGGCTCAAGCGCGGTATCGAAATCGCCAACACCGGCAGCGCCATTTCCGTGCCGGTCGGCGAGGCAACGCTGGGGCGCATCATGAACGTGCTCGGCGAGCCGATCGACGAGGCCGGCGACATCGGCGAGAAGGAGCGCATGCCGATCCACCGCAAGGCGCCCGGCTACGCCGACCAGGCGGTCTCCAACGAGCTGCTGGAAACCGGCATCAAGGTCATCGACCTGGTGTGCCCCTTTGCCAAGGGCGGCAAGGTCGGCCTGTTCGGCGGCGCCGGCGTCGGCAAGACCGTCAACATGATGGAGCTGATTCGCAACATCGCCACCGAACACAGCGGCTACTCGGTGTTTGCCGGCGTCGGTGAGCGTACCCGTGAGGGCAACGACTTCTACCACGAGATGGAGGAGTCCGACGTTCTCGACAAGGTATCGCTGGTCTACGGGCAGATGAACGAGCCCCCCGGCAACCGCCTGCGCGTGGCCCTGACCGGGCTGACCATCGCCGAGAAGTTCCGCGATGAAGGCCGCGACGTGCTGCTGTTTATCGACAACATCTACCGCTACACCCTGGCCGGTACCGAAGTCTCCGCCCTGCTGGGCCGCATGCCGTCGGCGGTGGGCTATCAGCCGACCCTGGCCGAGGAGATGGGCGTGCTTCAGGAGCGCATCACCTCGACCAAGGACGGCTCGATCACGTCCATCCAGGCCGTCTACGTGCCCGCAGACGACCTGACCGACCCCTCGCCGGCGACCACCTTCTCGCACTTGGACGCCACCGTGGTACTGGCGCGCTCGATTGCCGAGCTGGGCATCTACCCGGCCATCGACCCGCTGGACTCCACCTCGCGTCAGCTGGACCCGCTGGTGGTGGGCGAAGAGCACTACGCCACGGCGCGCGGCGTGCAGGGCGTGCTGCAGCGCTACAAGGAGCTCAAGGACATCATCGCGATCCTGGGGATGGACGAGCTGTCCGATGAAGACAAGCTGTCGGTGGCGCGCGCGCGCAAGATCCAGCGTTTCCTGTCGCAGCCGTTCTTCGTTGCCGAAGTGTTTACCGGCTCGCCCGGTAAATACGTGTCCCTGAAGGAGACCATTCGCGGCTTCCAGGGCATTCTGGACGGCGAGTACGACGACATGCCGGAACAGGCCTTCTACATGGTCGGCACTATCGACGAAGCCGTCGAGAAAGCCAACCAGATGAAGTAATCCCTCCACCTGGGAGACGTCATCATGACGAAAAGCTTCAGATGCGAGATCGTCAGCGCCGAGGCGTCGATCTACTCCGGTGATGCCGAGCAGGTCGTGGCCACGGGCATCATGGGGGATCTAGGGATCCTGGCCGGCCATACCCCGCTGCTCACCGAGCTGGCCCCTGGCCCGGTACGCGTTGTGCAGGAGGGTGGTCAGGAGTCGCACTTCTACGTCACGGGCGGCTTTCTGGAAGTGCAGCCCGAGGTGGTCACCGTGCTGGCCAGCACCGCGGTGCAGGCCGAAGATCTGGACGAGGCCGCCGCCGAGGAGGCGCGCCAGCATGCGCTCAAGGGGATGCAGGAGAAGTCCGCCGAGCTGGACTACACCCGCGCTGCCGCCGAGCTGGCCGAAGCGGTGGCGCGGCTGCGCACCATTCAGCAGCTGCGCCGCAAGGTAGGCGGCGGCCGAGGCTGATAGCAGGCCCTGGCTGCACGTCTTGATTGCATGAGAGAAGACGCCCTCCAGCAGCGCGCTGCTGGAGGGCGTCTTGCTGTTGACGGCCGACGTGTCGCCGCTCTGGAGGGCTTTGCATGCTGCTGGATGATGTCTTGAATCGCCATATAAAAGAGCTGGTCGATGCCCTGGAACAGGATGATCAGGCGAGTCTGGAGCAGCGGCTCAGGGAGCTTCGCGCGGCGGATATCGCCGAGATACTGGCCTCGCTGATCGACAATGACGCCGTGGCGTACTCGCGCTCGCTGCTGGCCCGCTTGCCGATCGAACGACGCGGCAGCGTCCTTGGGCACATGCACAACGAAGAGCAGCTGCTGCTGATCGGCGGCATAGAGGATGAGGCGCTGCTGGAGCTGCTGGAGGAAATGGGCTCCGACGAGCGGGCCGATCTCTACAAGTCGCTGGACGAGGATCGCCGCGAGGCGCTGCTGCGGCGCATGGCGCATCAGGAGCGCGAAGAGGTCAAGCGCCTGGCCAGCTATGAGGAAGGCACCGCCGGCGCCCTGATGACGGCCGGCTACGTGGCCATTCCCACCGGCATGACGGTGTCACGCGCCATGATGCGCGTGCGCCAGACGGCGCCCGACGCCGAGACCATCTACCAGCTGTACGTTCTGGATCCGGACGGCCTGCTGATGGGCACCATGTCGCTGCGCATGCTGATGGTGGCGCGCCCCGGCATGGAGGTCGACGAGCTGATGATTCGCGACGTCATTCACACCAACGTCAACACGCCCCAGGAAGAAGTGGCGCGTATCGTCGCCCGCTACGACCTGCTGGCCTTGCCGGTGGTGGATGACGCCGGGCGCCTGGTCGGCATCGTGACCCACGATGATGCCCTGGACGTGGTGGAGTTCGAGGCCACCGAAGATATCCACAAGGGGATGTCGATCGGTGCCCTTGAAGAAGGGGTGGGGCGAATCTCGCTGCCCAGCCTGTACAAGAAGCGCGTGACCTGGCTGGTGCTGCTGGTGTTCGGCAACCTGTTTTCCGGTGCCGGTCTGGCCTACTTCGAGGATATGATTGCGGCCCACGTGGCGCTGGTGTTCTTCTTGCCGCTGCTGATCGGCAGCGGGGGTAACGCCGGCGCCCAGGCGGCGACGCTGATGGTGCGCGGGATGGCCACCGGCGAAGTCGGCGTCAAGGACTGGGGCAAGCTGCTGGGCCGAGAACTGATGGTGGCCGGCGCTCTGGGGCTGACCATGGCGCTGGCGGTGTCGCCGATTGCCTACCTGCGCGCCAGCGACACCCTGGCGGTGGTGATCGCCTTGAGCATGGTCAGCATCGTGCTGTTCGGCAGCCTGCTCGGCATGTGCCTGCCGTTTATTCTCGATCGTCTCGGCTGGGACCCGGCGACCGCCTCGGCGCCGCTGGTCACTACTCTGATTGACGCGACCGGAGTTATCATCTACTTCAGTATTGCCGTCATGATTCTGGAAATTGGCTGAGATGACGGTGGACTGGCTGCAGGCTGGCCTGCTTGCCCTGATTCAGGGGCTCACCGAGTTTCTGCCGGTTTCCAGCTCGGCCCATCTAATCCTGGTGCCGGCGCTGACCGACTGGTCCGATCAGGGACTGGCCTTCGATGTCGCCCTGCATCTCGGCAGCCTGGGAGCGGTAGTGGCGTATTTTCGCCATGAGCTGATTGCCATGGTCGGCAGCTGGAGCCGCAGCGTCAGCGGCAAGGGCACCGACGCCGACGCCCGGCTAGCCTGGTGGGTCATCCTGGCGACCGTTCCCGTGTGTCTGGCTGGGCTGGCTTTTCAAGACTCCATCGAGACGCTGCTGCGCTCGCCGCTGGTGATAGCCGGCGGGCTGATTGTCTTCGGCCTGCTGCTGGGCTACGCCGACTGGCGCTTTCGCGGCCAGCGGGATGAAAGCAGCATGACCTGGAAGGATGCGCTGTGGATTGGCCTGGCCCAGGCGCTGGCGCTGATTCCTGGCACCTCGCGCTCCGGCATTACCATGACCGCGGCGCTAATGCTGGGGCTCAGCCGCGAGGCGTCGGCGCGCTTCTCCTTTCTGCTGTCGATTCCGGTTATCATTCTTGCGGGCGGCCAGCAGACCGTGGGCCTGATCGCCGCCTCGACTCCGGTTGACTGGTCGGCCATGACGGTTGGCGTCCTGTGCTCGGCCATCAGCGCCTATGCGTGCATTCATTTCTTCCTGGCGTTTATTCGACGCATCGGCATGCAGCCCTTCGTCATTTATCGCCTGCTGCTGGGCGCGGCGCTGATCTGGCTGTTTGCCTGAATTCAAATGTCGGGCGGTACCTTTTCTTCGAGGTGTTTTCCTATGTCGCTGACTACCTTACCTGCTCCCCGCTGGCCACTCCTGCGCCTGGGCGCCGCCGTGCTGCTAACGCTGCTGCTGGCCGCCTGCTCGGAAAGTGAGCGGCCGCTGGAGTCTCCGGTCACGCTGCAGGGGGAGATCTTCGGCACCTTTTATCAGGTCACCGTTGCCGACCCCCTGACCCAGGGTGAGGCCCTGGAGCTGGAAAAAGGCATTGTCGCCGAACTCAATAGCGTCGATGCCTCCATGTCGACCTGGAAGGAGGACTCGGAGCTGTCGCGCTTCAACCGCTCACCGATCGGCGAATGGCAGACGCTCTCGGCGCCGCTGATCGAGGTGCTGGGCATCTCGCAGCGGGTATTCGACGCCAGCAACGGCGCCTTTGACGTCACCGTCGGCAAGCTGGTCAATCTGTGGAGCTTTGGTCCCGAGGCGCGTCCCAGGGAAGTGCCGGATCCAGCGCTGATCGAGGAGCGTCTCGAAGCGGTGGGCATGCAACACCTGGAGCTGGACAGCGCCGGGCTGCGGGCGCGCCGTCTGGAGGATATTCAGATCGATCTGTCGGGCGTTGCCAAGGGCTACGCCACCGATCGGGTCGCTGCCTACCTGGCCAGGCAGGGGCTTGAACACTACCTGGTGAACCTGGGCGGCGAGGTTGAGGTGCGAGGATACCGCGACGCCGAGTCGGCGGCGTGGCGAATCGGCGTCGAGGTGCCGGCCGGCGGTCAGTCCGGGGTCGAGCAGGTGCTGCCGCTGGAAAACATGTCGGTTGCCACCTCCGGCGACTACCGCAACTATTTCGAGCAGGATGATCGGCGCTACTCGCATACCATCGATCCGCGCGACGGGCGCCCGATCCGCCACCGCATGGCATCGGTGACCATTGTGCATGACTCCAACGCCGAGGCGGATGCCTGGGCGACCGCCATGTCGGTACTAGGTGAGCGCGAGGGGCTTCAAGTGGCCGTGCGTGAAGGCATTGCCGTGCTGATGCTGGTGCGTGAAGATGAGCGCTGGCAGCCGCTGGCCAGCCCGGCCTTTGCCGAGTATTTTGGCAACGCGCTGATGAGCGAGATGGGCGCACGGATAGTGGGCGAGAATAAGCTATCGGAGTGAGACAATGGAAAACACAGTGGCCAGCAGGCAAGGAGAGAAGATGAGCCTGGATGTTGTGATCCTGGCGGCTGGCAAAGGCACGCGGATGCGTTCGGCGCTGCCCAAGGTGCTGCACCGGCTGGCCGGCAGGCCCATGGTGCGCCACGTGATCGATACCGCCCGGGGGCTGAACGCCGAGCGTACCCAGGTGGTGGTTGGCCACGGCGCCGAACAGGTGCGCGAGTCGCTTGCCGACTGCGGCGTTCACTTCGTCCTGCAGGCCGAACAGAAGGGCACGGGGCACGCCGTGGCGCAAGCCCTGGATGCCGTGGGCGAAGGCCGAGTGCTGGTGCTGTATGGCGACGTGCCGCTGATTCGCCGCGCTACCCTGCGTCAGCTGCTGGCGCCAGTGGATGAGCAGCACCTGGGCCTGCTGAGCGTGACGCTTGATGATCCCGGCGGCTATGGCCGCATCGTGCGCGATGCCACCGGCAATGTCGTAGCCATCGTCGAGCACAAGGACGCCAGCGACGCCCAGCGCGCCATCCGCGAGTGCAATACCGGCATCATGGCCATGACCGCCACCCAGCTGCGCCGCTGGCTGCCGCAGCTGTCGGCCGACAACGCCCAGGGCGAATACTATCTGACCGATATCATTGCCATGGCCGCCGCCGACGGCGTGAAAGTCGTGACCGCTCAGCCGGCGCGCCCGGTCGAGGTGGAAGGCGTCAACGATCGCGCCCAGATGGCGCGCCTCGAGCGCGCCTACCAGCGCGATGTCGCCGCTGCGCTGATGGCCCAGGGCGTGGCGCTGCTGGACCCCGCGCGGCTGGACGTGCGCGGCCGCCTGACCTGCGGCCACGACGTGGAGATCGACGTGGGCTGCGTGTTTGAAGGCGACGTCGAGCTCGGCGAGGGCGTGCGCATTGGTCCGCACTGCGTGATTCGCGACAGCCATATCGGCGCGGCCAGCGTGATCGAGGCCCACAGCGTGCTGGAAGGCGCCGTGGCGGCGGGGCATAACCGCATCGGCCCCTTTGCCCGGCTGCGCCCCGGCTCGCGGCTGGCGGTAGGCGCGCGGATCGGCAACTTTGTTGAAACGAAAAACGCCGAGCTGGGTGAAGGCAGCAAGATCAACCATTTAAGCTATGTGGGCGATGCCCGCCTGGGGCGCGACGTCAACGTCGGCGCCGGCACCATCACCTGCAACTACGACGGTGCCAACAAGCACCTGACCGAGATCGGCGACAACGCCTTTATCGGCTCGAATACCGCCCTGGTCGCGCCGCTGAGCGTAGGCCGGGAGGCAACGGTGGGCGCAGGCTCGACCCTGACCCGGGATGTTGCCGACAACGCCCTTGCCGTCAGCCGTGGAAAGCTGGTGTGCAAGCAAGACTGGCAGCGTCCGGTCAAGCGAAAGAACAGCTGAGGAGATCGCCATGTGTGGCATCGTGGGTGCCGTTGCCGAGCGTAACGTGCAAGGTATTCTGCTCGAGGGGCTCAAGCGCCTCGAGTATCGCGGCTATGATTCCGCCGGACTGGTGGTGCGCGATGGTCAAGGGCAGCTGCAGCAGGTTCGCGCCGTGGGCAAGGTCGCCGCGCTTGAGGAAAAGCTCGCGGCCGAGCCGGCACCGGGACACAGCGGCATTGCCCATACCCGCTGGGCCACCCACGGCCGCCCCAGCGAGGCCAACGCCCACCCGCATCTTTCCGGCGAGCGCCTGGCTGTGGTGCACAACGGCATCATCGAGAACTATGAAGTACTGCGCGCCGAGCTTGAACCCCAGGGCTATGTCTTTCGTTCCGAGACGGATACCGAAGCGGTAGCCCACCTGCTGGCCAGCGAAGCGGCAGGCGGCGGCGACCTGCTGAGCCGCCTGCAGCGCGTGTTGAAGCGGCTGCAGGGCGCCTATGCGCTGGCCGTGGTCGATGCCGACGCGCCCGACGAGATCGTCGCCGCCCGCAAGGGCAGCCCGCTGGTGGTCGGGGTGGGCATCGAAGAGGCCTTCCTGGCCTCTGACCCGCTGGCGCTGCTGCAGGTCACCGACCGCTTCATCTATCTGGAAGAGGGCGATCTGGTACGGCTTTCACGCGGCGGCCGGATCAAAATATTCGATGCCGATGGCGCAGCCGTCGAGCGGCCGGTGCAGGTCTATGAGTATGGCGACGGCGTCGCCAGCAAGGGCGAGTATCGCCACTTCATGCTCAAGGAAATTTACGAGCAGCCCAAGGTGATTGCGCGCACCCTCGAGGGCCGTTTGGCCGCAGACCACGCGCTGGTCGAAAGCTTTGGCCCCGACGCCGAAGCGCTGTTCTCGCGGGTGAAGCAGATCTGCATCGTGGCCTGCGGTACCAGCTATCACGCCGGCATGGTGGCCCGCTACTGGCTGGAGCGCTACGCCGGCGTGCCGGTGCAGGTCGAAGTAGCCTCCGAGTACCGCTATCGCAAGGTGGTGGTGGCACCGGACACCCTGTTCGTGACGCTGTCCCAGTCCGGCGAGACCGCCGATACCCTGGCCGCGCTGCGGTTTGCCCAGCAGCAGGG
>DATHXP010000425.1:0-10140 GCA_035459605.1 Halomonas sp.
TGGTGGACGTGTATACGTCGAGCGGCATAGAGCACCCCGCCCATAGCTCCCCAACCCACCAGAGCGACCCAGGACGGCAGGCTCAGGGCGCCCGGGGAGCCGGGAATCAGCAGCAGAGCCAGGAAGCACAGACTGCTTAGCGTGCCCAGCAGTGCCAGCACCCTCTTGAACGGTGAGATGCAGCCTTCATAGTGCTGGCCCTGGCTGGCGGCCGACCACTTGAAGCACTTGTAGGCCACCGCACAGCAGTAGAAGTAGGCGATTGCCACGCCGGTGGCGGCCATGTCGACGATCCACAGCAGCACCTCGCGTCCGAACCAGGGCGCCAGCAGACAGACGCCACAGGTGAACAGGATCCCGGTCGAGGGCGTGCCGTGCACGGGGTGCAGGCGCGCGAACATCTCGGGCAGGAACTTCGCCCGCCCCTGAGCGAACAGCAGACGACTGGTGGAGATATAAAAGCCGTTAAGACCGGTCGCGATCCCCATCAGCAGCGCCACGGCCAGCACCATCAGCCCGAGGTTGCCCAGCACGCCCTGCACTGCTTCGCCGGTACCCCATACTGGGGAACCGGCCACAAGTTCGGTCCAGGGCATGGCGATCGACGTGGCGACAATCAGCACCGAGTAGTGCACGGCCGCCATGAGCAGCGCCAGCACGATCAGCATGAAGGCCTTAGCCGGTGAAAAATCAAACTCCTCCGCCGCCTGAGGCACGCTATCGAACCCCACATAGGCCCAGGGCGCAATGGCGACGATGGCAAGAATCGCCGACCAGGTGGCCTTCTCTGGATGGAACAGCGGCATCATGTTGTCAAATGATGTGGCAGGCGATATCAGCATCCCGGCAACTACCAGAAAGGCACCACCAACCAGCAGCATGCAGAAGACGAACTGACTCTTGCCGGAGAGGCTCCCGCCCCGGATATTGATCCAGGCAAACAGCATCAGCGCCAGACTGGCGATGGCCACCTCACCGAAATATACCTCCCATCCAGCAACCGTATACATTTCACCAAAGGTCGCGATCTCGGGCACCAGGAACTTGGCCAGCAGGGCCAGCGCAGAAGCATTTAATGCCACAATGGAGATATACCCTAGCGTCAGAAACCATCCGCAGAAAAAGGCGTGCTGTCGCCCGAACCCTAGATAAGCATAGGAAAAGCCGCCGCCGGCAACCGGGAATATCTTGATCAGAAATCCATAGCTGACGCCGATCACGATCATCAGCAGAGTCCCGATAGCCATGCCGATAATGACTCCCAACGGACCCGCCGTAGCGATCCAGTCTGCAGGCAGCACGAAGCTGCCCCAGCCGACAGCAGAACCGAAAGCAATTGCCCATACCCAATGCGGCTTAAGACATTTTTTGAGCTGACCAGTTTGTTTCATTCAATATCTCCTCCGTCCCTGGGATGCGGTGCTGTTATCAGCAATCTACTTTTTTCTCTAGCATCTCGTGGAAAACGTGAGATCACGCTTATTTTTATCTCACCCGACGGATTTTTTAATCGTAAAGCCAGTAAATGAAGCGATGCATCCAGCGAGCATTTCCTTAGCTACGGCTGTTTTTCGCAGCTGTTTACTGCCGCAGGCATCGCACTCGTTGGTTCATTTTTTTCTCTATTTTGTACCGATATTCGATATTGAACCGTTTGCCTTGAGCTGAATAGGGCCAGATTTCACTTGTATGCTGAACCACCTAGACCATCGGTTAATTGACCAATGCCTTTATCTATACAAACAGCTGAATCAGCGTTTGCATGTCGAAAAAAAACGCCACCCCCTCTCGGGAAGTGACGTCTCGCAACCCACTAACCAGCGTTATTCAGCCTGTCAATATGCGCCCGATGGCCCGGGCCATCAAGCCTCAAGCATTCTTGGGTATCACTACCACGGGTACCTTGGCTCTCTTGATCACGCCCTTGGTTACCTTGCCTGCATAAGCCATTGTAGAGCTACGTTTGTTGGACGCCATCACAATCATGTCGCTCTTGGAGCGCGTGGCAAAATGGGCGATCACCGAAGCTGGATGGCCTTCGAGGACCGTCAGACCTACCGGGGAGTCACCCAAGGCCGCGCTCGAATCGGGGTGACGCGTCCAGAAAGATTCCAGCTTGCTCTTGAGATCACTCTCGGCCCGCTCGATCCGCTGCTCCATCAGCGACCCAAGAACCTTTCTGTCTCGGATATTGACCTTCAGCGTATTTAACACATCATCGGACAGGGACTTGACCGCGTGCAGCACGTGCAATTCGGCACCAGTTGCCAGCACCAGCTTGACCGCATAATGCAGAACGCGGTCGCTATCACCTTTCATTCCCACACAGCACAGGATGCGACGGATACCATGACTCATGACTCTTCCTCCTACGCCGCGTCACCTGTGAGGCGCCGCGACGGTATCAGTGACGATAGCAGCTAGTAGCCCATCATCCTGGGTAGCCACAGCGAAATTTCCGGAAAATAGGCGATGATAAAGATAGCGAAGATCGAACCCGCCGCAAACGGCAGCGCCTTGAGCGAGATCTCCTCGATGGAGGAACCACCTATCCCCGAGGCCACAAATAGATTCTCACCCAGCGGAGGTGTCTGAAAGCCGATGGCCAGGGCGGTCACCACCACGATGCCCATATGAACCGGATCGACGCCAAGCATATACATGATTGGCAACAGCACAGGGGTCAAAATCATTATCGCCGCCAAGGTCTCCATGAACATCCCAACGAACAGCAGGAAAAAAATGATCATTGCCCAAATAAGGTAAAGATTGTCGGTCATTCCCAGCATCGCCTCGGCGATATAAGCAGGGACTCGATGCTCCACCAGCAGTCGACCAAATACCGTTGCGGTAAATAGGATCAGCAGCACTCGACCTGTGATCCAAGTGGTGGTTTCCAGGGTCCGCATCGCAGCTTTCAGCTTGAGCTCCTTATGCAAGAATATACCTATAATCAGCGTATAGAAGATCGCAACAATGGCCGATTCGGTAGGTGTAAAGAATCCCGTATAAATACCGCCGAGAATAATGAACGGTGCCAGTATCGACCAGACTCCATGCTTGAGTGCCTGGCGGATATCACCGAATGACCAGCGCTCGGTCAGTCCGCGATAGCCGCGCTTGCGCGAGATGAAGTAATTGATAGTCAGCAAGCTGCCGGCAATCACCATGCCGGGGAAAACTCCGGCAATGAATAGCTTGGGAATCGACAGCGTCTGAAAGCTGCCATGTAGCGCCACCGCTTCCGGGGGCGGCTGCAGCCCCATGCCAGAGATACCAAAAATAACCATGGGAATCGAAGGCGGTATCACCACCCCAAGACCACCCGAGGAAGCAGTAATGGCCGAGGCATAGCCGCGATTGTAGCCTCGGTCTGACATGGCTGGAATCATCAGCATCCCCACTGCGGCCGTGGTTGCCGGACCGGAGCCGGAGATGGCACCGAAAAACATGCAGGCGAACACCGTTGCCGCAGCAAGTCCGCCGGTGACAGGACCGGCAAAAGCCTCGGCGATATCAACCAGACGCCTGGAGATTCCGGCCGCTTCCATCAAGGCTCCGGCGAGAATGAACGCCGGTAGCGCCATTAGCGGAAAGGAGCCGACCGATGTAAAGGCAATCTGCACGAAGGCCATGGGGTTTTCGCCCAGGGCGAGATAGGTTGCCAGTGCCGCTACCCCAAGCGACACGGTAATCGGGGCGCCCAGCAACAGCAGCAGCAGAAAGGCGCCGAAAAGAATATAGATAATGGAGGCATCCAAGTTCATCGGTCATGCTCCTGCTTATCAGAGGGCTCTGTGCCGTGATGGCTATTGCTCGCCAGCTCCTCTACATCCCGAGTCTCCGGATCAGTCAATTCTTCTTTCTTCACAAATTTCAGGTAGTTGTTCTGGATTATTCGAAGCGACATGGCAATGAAGGCTATCGGCAGAATGAGATAGAAGTACTTCATCGGCACGCCCATGGTTTGGGACTTCCAGAAAACATTCATCTTGTTGAAAACAAAGTCGTAGCTCATATATATGAACACTCCGTTAAATATGAGCCAGATAATATCCGTCAGCAGGCCACAGAACCGTTCGACGGACCTCGGCAAGAACTTGAACTGAAAGGTCACCCTGTTATGTGCCGACATTTTTGCTGCATATACGGCGCCCAGATAGGCAAACCAGACAAAGGCATAGGTCGCCAGCTCATCGCCCCACGGTATCGAATAGCTGAAGAAATTGCGCAGTATAATCTGCGCAAACAGGATGATCACAAACGACACCAGGAGAAACTGACAGAGGTAGTTTTCCAGGTTATTGATGATCTTGATAACGTTCTTCATGAAGCTGGACCTTTGCGGATAATATCTTTCCAACTCGGCCCTCATCCCGCCGCCCCATACGGGACAGCGGGTGAGTAGCTACTGCCCAGTAATTCTAGACACCATTACTCGGCAGGCGCGGGGTCGCGCCCAAGTGCTTCAAGAGCCCGGTCCAGCTTATCCTTGCCTCCGATGCTGTCGTAGAAGTCCGGCCAGATCTGAGTGGCCAGTTCAATCCACTCTTTCTCATCATTGGCAGGCGTGATGATCTCCATGCCGTGCTCATTGACCAGCTTGTCCTTGATTGACGCCTCGGTCTGCTGGAGATACTCGAAGCTGTGATCGGTCGCTTCCTTGCCAGCCGCGAGCACCGCTTCCTGCATCTCCGGGCTCAGGCTCTGGAAGTTCCCTTCGCCCATGATCAGCGGCTCGAGGGAGAACACGTAGCAACTATCGGTCACGTAATCCTGGACCTCGTAGAACTTCATGGCATCGATGGTGATATAGGGGTTGTCCTGACCGTCGACCACCCCCTGCTGAAGTGCGGTGAAGGTCTCCGACCACGCCAGCGGGTTGGGGTTGATCCCCCAGGCCTGATAGGAGGCGATCATGATCTCGTTCTTGGGCACCCGGATCACCAGGCCGTCCAGGTCAGCCGGCTCAGCGACCGGCTTGGCGGAGTTAGTCAGACGCCGGCAGCCCGAATAGGCCCAGCCAAGGATGCGCACGCCTGCGTCACGGATGGTGTTCTCGACCAGCTCGTCACCGACCTCACCCTGGGTCAGGGTCTTGGCATCTTCAACGTTATGGATGACGTAGGGCAGCGTCAGCACGCCGACAGTGGGCGAGAAGGGGGTAATATTGTTGATGGCAAGAACCGACAGGTCTAACAACCCCATGCTGGCATTGTTGACAGTATCCTGCTCGCTGCCCAGCTGATTATTGGGAAAAATATTGACTGTCACTTCACCATCGGTCTTTTCTTCGATCAGCTCAGCATATTTGGTCGCAAGCTCGTATTGCGTGCCGCCGGCGGCATCGCCCACCGCCATCCTCCAGGTAGCAGCGGCAGCGTTGGTGCTTAGCGCCAGACTCACAGCGGATACTGCCATCGGGAGGATAAGTTTCTGGATACGCATTGTAATCTCCACACCTTGTTATTGTCGGAATGTCAGAATATCTGCGCAGTGTGATGCTCATGCCCATGCCCCATGGGGCCTCTGTGCATGACCCATCTTTTACGCCATATCCCTGACATCATCTTTTACATGCTTCCCCCGAGCTTCAATAGAACCAGTCCTCTGCCACCGCTTGGTCCAGAACACGCCTCACAAGAGGAAATAGCGTCGCAACGCAGTCAACCACAAGGGCTTGCCGCCATAATCACCTATAGTTATGGCATACTCTTGGCTATGCCTTTCACGCCCAGAGGCGAGATCCAGCCCCAATGAGCCAGTATCTCTTTCATCTTGATCCCGATCTACCGGAGAGCCTGCAGAAACAGCTGCGCGAGCAGATCGCCTGCGCCATCCTGGACGGCCACCTGCCCCTGGGCGAACCGCTGCCCTCCAGTCGCAAGCTGGCCAGAGAGCTGAATATCGCCCGCAATACCGTAATGCTTGTCTACGAGCAGCTTCTGGATGATGGCTATCTGATCGCCAGAAAACGCAGCGGCTACTTCATCGATCCAGACATTCTTGAGGGGCGCGCAGAGAAACCGGTGCGTCTCAACGATATCGATGCCGACCAGCTCCCCTGGGAAGAGCTGCTCACCATGCGCCCTTCGCAGCTGCAGACGATCAGCAAGCCCAGCGACTGGCACCGTTACGACTATCCTTTTCTGTATGGCCAGATCGATCCCGAGCTTTTCCCAACCCAGCACTGGCGAGAGTGCAGCCGCGACTCGATAAGCGTGCCCGCCATACGCAGCTCGTCAGTCGATCACCTCAACGATGACGATCCGCTGCTTGTCGAGCAGATTCGCAAACGGCTGCTGCCACGCCGCGGGGTCTGGGCAAAGCCTGAAGAGATCCTGATCACGATCGGTTCTCAACAGGCGCTCTGGATCACGGCCATGCTGCTGCTCAAGGCCGGCCGACGCTTTGGCATGGAGAACCCCGGCTACGTCGATATGTACAACATCGCCCGGACCTTCACCAACGATATTCGACTGCTGCCCGTAGACGATGCCGGCATGCAGCTGGAATCCGATCTGGGCGAGTGCCAGCTGATCTACGCTACGCCAAGTCATCAGTCACCCACCACGGTCACCATGCCGCTGGCGCGACGCCGCGAGCTGCTGGACATGGCCGAGATCGAAAACTTCCTGATTATCGAGGACGACTACGAAAGCGAAACCAGCTACCTGGACAACCCACGCCCGCGCTAAAGAGTCTGGATCGTCATGACCGAGTCATCTATGTCGGCAGCCTCTCCAAAACCCTGGCGCCGGGCCTGCGCTTAGGGTACATGGTTGGTCCTCCAGCGCTGATCCGCGAGGCCCGGGCGCTGCGACGGCTAATGGTGCGCCACCCGTCGACCAATAACCAACGCGTCGTGGCCCTGTTCCTGGAGCGCGGCTACCACGATGCCCTGCTGCGCCAGATTCATCAGGTATATCGCAACCGCTGGCAACGCATGGGCGAGGCACTCACCCGCCACATGCCCCACTTCTCGATACCCGCTACCGACGGCGGGACCAGCTTCTGGATAAAGGGCCCCGCAGGGCTCGACTGTCGTTTGCTACGCGACCTTGCAAAGCAGAATGGCATCCTCATCGAGCGCGGCGACCTGCACTTCTTCGACCGTCCCCGTGTCGAATACTTTCGCCTCGGCTTCTCGGCGATCGCCGATGCCCGCATCGAAGAGGGTATCGAGCGCCTGGCCGAACTGATCCCCCAAGCCACGGTGCGGTAAACAGAAAAACCGGGCCTGCAGTGGCAGCAGGCCCAGTTTCATAAGGTCGCTTTCCTCGGGGGTCAGATCACCTCGTCCTTCAAATGATACCAGCGGTACAGGAACCGCTGGCCGAAGCGCCGGAAGGGCGCGAAGGCCTGGGATTCGACCATTTCCCGGATGTTGGGGTACGGCAGCCTGGAGGTGAAGATCGGCAGATCCAGCTCCTGACCGTGGCCGGCGATCCACTGTGCCAGACGCCGGCCGGCCTGGGCGGAGTACATCACGCCGTTGCCGCCGTAGCCCAGCGCATAGTAGACCGTCTCCTTGGCATTGGGCTGATGAATTCGCGGCATCATGTCATGACTGACATCTACCCAGCCCCACCAGGAGTAGTCGAGCTCGATACCGTTCAGCGCGGGAAACTTGCGGTGCATATCGCGAACCAGCATATCTTCGTACTTCTGCTGCGGCGCATTGCGACCGGTGATCGCGCTGCGGCTGCCGATCTGCAGGCGATTATCCGGCAAGAGGCGATAGTAGTGACGCAGGATACGCGTATCGGTGATCACCTGGCGCGTATGCAGGCTGCAGGTCGCGATCTCCTCGTCGGTCAATTTACGCGTGACGATGGAGTTCGAAAGGATCGGCAGCAGCCGATTCTTGAGCTCGCGATGCAGCGTCTGCGACGTGTAGCCACCGGTGGCAATGCCCACCGCCCGGGCCTTGACCACGCCCCCCGGCGTCTTCAGATAGTGCACGCCGCCACGGGTTTCGAAGCCCTGCACGGGGCTTGCCGGATGGATTTTCACCCCCAGCGCACGGGCCCGGCGATGATAGCCAAAGGCCAGCTTGCCGGCGTGGATACCGATTCCCTCGGGCTCGTGCATGGCGCCGGCCGCTTCCTGGTCGCCGATCCACTCGCGCTTGACCGTGTCCGCATCCAGGATTTGGGCATCGTAGTCGAAGGTATCGCGCAGCAGTTTCGCCTCTTTCTCCAGGGTCGGCATCACCTTGTCGCGATGCGCCACGTAGAGATGGCCGCCGTGCTGCGGCTCGCAGTCGATGTTCTTGATCAGCCCCTTGAACGTCTCCATGGCATCCAGGCACTCGCGATGCAGTTTGAGCGCCGTATTCAGGCCGTAGCGCTCGATCCACTCCGAACGCTTGAGACGCCCCGAGGCGCACTGCGCCTGCCCGCCGTTGCGGGTCGAGCAGCCCCAGCTGGTACGATTGGCCTCCAGCACGGTAGCCTTGATGCCGTGCTCCTCGGCGAGGAAGATCGCCGCGGTCAACCCGGTAAAGCCTGCTCCGATGATCACCACATCGGCATCCGTGTCCTGGGTAATAGGACCGTCGTCGGCAGGCGGCTCGCCGGCGGTGCCGATCCAGTAGGTCGGCGCATAGTCGCAACCGGCCCCCGGTGTCGCGCTCTTCAGCGGATCATAGGCCGGATCATATGGCTGAGATGGTGATGTCTTGATCTCCATCTCCATCTTCGCACTTGGCATTGTTGTCTCCATGATCGGACTCCTCGCACTCTGGATGCCGTGATGTGATGCAGATCAGGCGTTGACGGGCGGACGGTTCTTGCGGAAGGCGTTCTTCACCGCGATCTTGCCGTCGCGGAAGGTGAAAGCGTCGATCATGCGCGCCTCGGAGCGTACGCCGTCGGCGGTGGTGCCCTGGTAGGTGGACTCGGTGAAGCCCTTGTCGCCGACCACATGATGCTCGGCATCGGTCCAGCTGGCATCGGGAGCGCTCTTCCAGGCGTTCTCGAGGCCCTGGCGCACCTCTTCCTGACCAACAAAGCTCTTGCCGAGCAGATCCGGGCCGCCGACAGCGTGGAACACGCAGTCATCGGTCATCATCGACATAATCGCGTCGATATCGTGATTGTTCAGAGCATCGCTGAAGGCCTGGAGAAACTTGGTGGTCGGCTGGCTCATGACGGACTCCTGAGGGTTTGTCGTTATAGATGCTGCCCTGCTGGGCAGATGACTCATTGAGGCGGCATATCAGCCGCGTACGACCCAAGCCTACTGACAAAGCTCGAGGGGCATTAGCGCCAGATGCATGCCGGCTGTTGGGCCAGCGCGGCCAGCGTGAGCGGCAATGCTCGCCATGGCATCTGTCATGCCACACGACGCGCAAAGCGAACGCAAAAAGCCCCACCCCAGCGGCGACAGAGGCCGTTGAGCCGGGGGGAAAACTACTTCTACTATGGTTCTAGGCCCTAGACATTACTTCACCAACCCAAGGACGAGTTTCATAAAACGATACGGTTTGAATCTTTTTACGAAACTAAGGTATGCTGACGTAGTGTTGGCAGCCAAGGTTGGCCACCTGCAGATCGAACAACAAATCTTGTTGGTCAGCGGTCCCCCCCGAGGGCCCAGGAGACGGTGATGACAGACCTGATGAATGCAAAGCCCGACGTCATGCGCTCGGTCCGCGAACTCTTCGGTATCGACAGCGACCTTGAGGTCCCCGCCTTCAGCGAGCGCGATGACTATGTGCCAGAAATTGACGAGGCCTACCGCTTCAACCCCGACGTGACCCTGGCGATCCTGGCCGGCTTCACGCGCAACCGGCGAGTGATGGTTCAGGGGCTGCATGGCACCGGCAAGTCCACGCATATCGAACAGGTAGCGGCACGCCTCAACTGGCCCTGCATGCGGGTCAACCTGGACGGCCATATCAGCCGTCTCGATCTGGTCGGAAAGGACGCCATCGTGGTGCGCGACGGCGTGCAGGTCACCGAGTTCCAGGAGGGCATCGTGCCCTGGTCGCTGCAGCGCCCGGTGGCGCTGATCTTCGACGAGTATGACGCCGGTCGGCCCGACGTGATGTTCGTGATCCAGCGCATCCTCGAGCGGGACGGCCACTTTACCCTGCTCGATCAGAACCGGGTGATCCACCCGCACCCCTATTTT
>DATHXP010000426.1:0-2361 GCA_035459605.1 Halomonas sp.
CCGGGGCTTGGCGAACCGGTGTTCGACCGCCTGGACGCCGACCTTGCCCGCGGCCTGATGAGCATCAACGCGGTCAAGGGCGTGGAAATTGGCGACGGCTTCGGCGCCGTGGCAAGCCGCGGCAGCGAGCACCGCGACGAGATGACGCCCGAAGGCTTCCTGTCCAATCATGCCGGCGGCGTGCTCGGCGGCATATCCAGCGGACAGCCGCTGATCGCTCACCTGGCGCTGAAGCCGACCTCCAGTATCACTACCCCCGGGCGTTCCATCGACGTGCACGGCCAGCCGATCGAGATCGTCACCAAGGGCCGCCACGACCCCTGCGTCGGTATTCGCGCCACGCCGATCGCCGAGGCCATGATGGCGTTGACGCTGATGGATCACCTGCTGCGTCAGCGTGCCCAGAACGCCGAGGTCAGCGTCGAGACGCCGCTTCTGCGCTGATCCGGCCGGGCCGCCCGACCTCAAGCGCTTGCATGAAAGAGAGGTGCTACACTCGGGAAAAATATCTCTCAATGAGCTTAGCTGAGGGTTGGATTCCAATGAAGATCAACGTCGAGTTTGACCTGACACCGGAAGAGTTTCGTCGCTCCCTCGGGCTGCCGGACGTGGAAGCCTTCCAGAAGGAGCTTCTCGAGCGTATCCAGAAGCAGATGGAGGCCGGTGTCGAAGGCTACGACCCGATGAGCCTGATGCAGCCGTTTCTGCAGCAGCAGGGGCTGGGCCAGGGGCTGACCCAGGGGCTGTCTCAGGGCCTGGCCAGCTTCGGCACCTATCAGCAGATGATGCTCGATATGCTCAGAAGCGCCGCCAGCTCGGCCGCCGGCAGTTCAAGAGACGCCGGGGAAAACGATGCAGACGCTGGCGAAGGCGACGCCAATCCCGGCACGAGCGGGGCGGCCGGTGAGGAGAAAGGCGCGTCGGCCAAATCGCGGGCGCCGGGTCGAGCCCGCTCGCGCTCCAGTCGCAAGAGCTGATCAGGCTGCGTAAATAAGTCAGCGCTGGCGCGGCGTGCGCGCAGCGACGATCTTGCAAAAAAAAGCGGATCAGATTAGTCTTTGTGCAGTGCAGCATTGCATCAGCCAACGTCCCGCTTTGCGCTATTTATGGAGAGTTTGACCATGCAAAACGAAATGCTTGAGAACCTCAGCGAACAGACCCGTCAACTTTTTGAGCCGATGCGCAAGCTCAACGCCCTGATGCTGAACAACATGGAACGCATGACTCAGTATCAGATGGAGTCCATGCGGCGCTACAGCCAGATGGGCACCGAGCGCATGCGCGAAGCCACGACACAGCTCAGCAGCGAAGAGGGCCTGAAGGCGTTCAGCGGCCGTCAGGCTGAGATAATGAATGAGCTCGCGCAGCAGATGATGGAAGACGCCAGGGCATTTTCCGAGATGAGCCAGGAGTTCAGGGCGGAGTTTGAAAAGATGTTCGCCGAACAGACCAGAATGCTTGAGCAGGCAGCCGGGGCCGCCAGCGATGCGAAGAAGAGCGGCGAAGATGACAAGGAGAAGGCGGCGCCCAGGGCGAGCAGCCAATCCACCCGCGGTGGCAGCAAGAAGAAGAGCTGATATCGCGCTGATCGCCACCCCTGTGGCTCCCGACGAGCCGCTGATCGGGCCGCCATTTTCCAGACGGTTGTTGGCGGATTGTGCTAACTGGCGTTGGCATCTTAAGTCCGGCGCCGCAGGAGGGTTCAATGCAGCAAAAGCTTGAAGCACCAACGCAGGCCGAGCTGGAGGCGTGGGGCACCCAGCTCCAGCAGATCGGCGAGGAGTACCGCGCCCTGATGAGCGATGCGCTGGAGCGCATGATGCCGCAGGGGCTCAGCGGGGCGATCAATGAAGACATGCGCGACAAGATGCGGCTTGGCGCCGAGGCGCTGATGAGCGACCCTGCGCTGCTGTGGCAGGCCCAGACGCGGCTGCTGCAGGATCAGGCGCAGCTGTGGCAGCACGGAATGCGCGCGCTGGCCGGCGAAACCGTGGAGCCACTGGTGACGCCCCAGCGCGGCGACCGTCGCTTCAAAGATGAAGCCTGGACCAGCGAGCCCGCCTATGCCTCGCTCATGCAGCAGTACCTGCTGTTTTCGCGTCTGGTGAATGAGCTGGTCGAAGGGCTGGAGGGGCTCGATCCGGATCAGCAGCGCAACCTGGAGTTCTATCTGCGCCAGCTGGTCAACGCCATGGCGCCGACTAATTTTCTTGCCACCAACCCCGAGGCCATGCGTCAGCTGATAGAGACCCGTGGCCAGAGCCTGGCCGACGGGCTGGCCCACCTGCGTCGCGACCTGGAGAACTCCGCCGCCGGCGGGCTCAACGTCACGATGACGGACCGCAGCGCCTTCGAGGTGGG
>DATHXP010000427.1:0-14413 GCA_035459605.1 Halomonas sp.
TCCCGGGCCGGGCGCACGCCGAGGAAGGCTTCGCTGGCGATCATGAAGGGGCGCAGATAGAGGCTCGATTCGTCGGCCTCGCTGGACGGGGTCGGCACCCAGTCGGCGTCCTGGGCGGCCAGCGCCTTGACGGCGCCGAGAAAGTCCGCGTCGGACAGTTCCGGCAGCGCCAGGCGGCGCGCGCTGCGGCGAAAGCGCTCGGCGTTTTTATCCGGGCGGAAGGTCCACACCGAGCCGTCGGCGTGGCGGTAGGCTTTCATGCCCTCGAAGATTTCCTGCCCGTAGTGCAGTACCGCCGCCGACGGGTCAAGCTGCAAAGGGCCGTAGGGGCGCACTTCGTGACCGTGCCAGCCGGCGTCGTCCGTCCAGCGGATATTGGCTATGTGGTCGGTGAAGTAGCGACCGAAACCGGGGTTGGCGAGGATGTCGTCACGCAGGTTGTCGGCCAGCGGCTGGGTAGAAGGCAATACGCTGAAGCGTTCGGTAGACACGGCTGGTGATCTCCGCTGGGCCCCGCCGTGTACGCGCGGGGCTATCTATGACTTGAGGCCGGGGTCAGAGCCACTGAGCCCGGTATCGATTCACTCCTCGGCGCTTTCGACCTGGCGGTCGGCTTCGCGGTCCAGCAGATACTGGGTCAGCAGGCTGACGGGTCGCCCGCTGGCACCTTTCTGCTTGCCCGAATGCCAGGCGGTGCCGGCAATGTCCAGGTGCGCCCAGGGGTACTTGTCGGTAAAGCGTGACAGGAAGCAGCCCGCGGTCACGGTGCCCGCCGGACGGCCGCCGATATTGGCGATGTCGGCGAAGTTGGAGTCCAGCTGCTCCTGAAACTCGTCCCACAGCGGCAGCTGCCAGGCGCGGTCCCAGGAGGTCTCGCCGGCCTCCAGCAGGTTCAGCGCCAGGTCATCGTTGTTGGCCATCAGGCCGGTGGCGTGATGGCCCAGCGCAATGATCACCGCGCCGGTCAGGGTGGCGATATCGACGACGCTGGCCGGCTCGAAGCGCTCGGCGTAGGTCAGCGCATCGCACAGCACCAGGCGGCCTTCGGCGTCGGTATTGAGCACCTCGACGCTCAGGCCCTTCAGCGTCTGGATGATATCGCCGGGCTTGGTGGCGCGGCCGCTGGGCATGTTCTCGGCGCTGGCAACGATGCCGACCAGGTTGATTTTCGGCTTGATGGCAAGCACGGCGCTGATCGTGCCAAACACGCTGGCCGCGCCGCACATGTCGAATTTCATTTCGTCCATGTCTGCGCCGGGCTTGAGCGAAATGCCGCCGGTGTCGAAGGTGATGCCCTTGCCGACCAGCACGTGGGGCGCTTCGTCGGGGTCGTCGGCGCCCTGGTACTTCATGACGATCAGCCGTGACGGCTCGTCGCTGCCGCGGCCCACGCTGAGCAGCGAATGGGCGCCCAGCGCCTCTAGGTCCTCCTCGTCGAGGATCTCGCTAATCAAGCTGCCGCCGGAGCCCGCCGCCATTTCTTCGGCCAGGTCGGCCAGGTAGCTAGGCGTACAGACGTTGCCGGGCAGGTTGCCCAGGGTGCGGGTCAGTCCGGTGCCGTTGCCGATGGCGTCACCTACGCCGGCGCCGCTTTTGGCCGCCTCGGCGCTGTCGCCCTCGCTGACCAGCAGGGTCACGCTGTTCAGGCGCGGGGCCGGGGCCGGCTCGGACTTGAATTCGCTGAAGCGGTAGACGGCGCGGTGGGCCGCTTCGGCGACCATGCGCGCCTTCCAGGCGCAGTCGCGATCGGCCACCGGCACGTCGGTGAAGGTCACGGCGGCGTCATCGATGGACAGCTCCGCCAGCGCGTTGAAGGCGGCGTCGATGGCCTTGCGAAAGCCGCCTTCCTGAAACTTGTCCTGATCTCCCAGGCCGACCAGCAGCAGGCGGTCGGAATTGAGGCCGGGCGCGAAGGGCACCAGCTGCGCATGGCCCAGCTTGGCGTCAAAGTCGCCGCGCTCAATCAGCTGGCTGATCAGACGCTCGCTGGCGTCGTCGAGCTTGGCCGCGCCGGGCAACAGCTCGGCATCCTTGAATACCGGTACCACAAGACAGGCGCTCTCGACCCGAACAGGGTTGGCCGTTTTGACTGGGAATTCCATGGGCTCTCCACAAGACAAGCGATGAGGGATTCTGGATAATGCTGGCACGTTGCCGAGTCGTCCCAGTGTACCCAAGGCCAGGCATCATTGCATGGAAGTTGGCCGGTTCGGGAGTTCACCTTGATCCTGTTTCGCTATCTGACTCGTGAGATCCTCCAGACCATGGCCGCCGTGGCCGGGGTGCTGCTGCTGGTGATCATGGGCAGCCGTTTTATCCGCTACTTTTCCAGCGCCGCCGAGGGCGATATTCCCGTCAGCATCCTCAGCAGCCTGATGCTCTATCATCTGCCCGGCTTTCTCGAGCTGATCCTGCCGCTGGCCTTTTTTCTGGGTATCCTGCTGGCCTACGGGCAGCTGTATCTGAACAGTGAAATCACCGTGCTGGTGGCCTGTGGTACCAGCCCGGCAAGACTGCTGCAGGTCAGCCTGGTGTCCGCGGCGGTCGTGGTGGTGCTGGTGGGACTGTGCAGCCTGTGGCTGACGCCCGCCGGCGCATTGCACAATGAGCTGATGATCGAGGAGCAGCGCAGCCGGCTCGACTTCAGCTCCCTGGCGCCGGGGCGCTTCCAGGACTTCGGCGACGGCCGCACCGCCTACATTGCCGACCAGGACGAAGACGCGCAGCGCATGCGGGAGGTGTTCATCAGCGAACGGCAGCGGCGCAGCGACGGCTCGCCCGAGACCATGGTCACCCGCGCCGCCAGCGGCTATCAGACCACGGACCGCGACAGCGGGGCGCGCTTTCTGGTGCTGGCCGACGGCGAGCGCTTCAGCGTCGAGCCCGGTCTGGCCCAGGCGGAGCGCCTGATCTTTGACAGCTATGCGGTGCGCCTGTCGGGCGCTGTCATGGACCCCGAGCTGGCCTCGGCCGAGTACGCCACCACCCGTCAACTGATGGCCTCGCCGGAGCCCGCCTTTCACGCCCAGCTGCAGTGGCGGCTGGGTCTGCCGCTGATGGTCGTGATTCTGACGCTGATGGCCATGCCGCTGTCGAAGGTCAACCCTCGCCAGGGGCGTTTTGCCAAGCTGCTGCCGGCCATTTTTCTGTACGTGGCCTATCTGAGCCTGCTGCTGGCGGCGCTGGACGCCATCGGCAGCGGCCGCTGGCCGGCGGCGGTGGGCATGTGGCCGATTCATGCGCTCTTCCTGGCGCTGGGCCTTGGCATGCTGTGGCGCGATCAGCGTCGGGGGATGAGCGGATGATGATCGCCGACCGGCTGGACCGCTACATCGCTCGCCACGTGCTGGGCGCCATCCTGGTGGTGCAGGTGGTGCTGCTAGGGCTTGATTTGACGATTACCTACATCAACGATCTGGGCGACGTGGAGGGCGACTATGGCGCGCTTCAGGTATTGATCTATCTATGCATGCGCCTGCCTTGGCGCTTTTATCAGTACGCGCCCGTGGGGGTGCTGATTGGCGCCCTGATCGGGCTTGGCAGCATGGCCTCGAGCAATGAGCTGACCGTGATGCGCGCCGCCGGACGCTCGCTTGCCCGCATCCTGTGGGGCGTGATGAAGCCGATCATCCTGGTGATTGTCGCCGTGCTGCTGGTGGCCGAATTTGTCAGCCCCGCCACCGAACAGTACGCCACCGCCTGGCGCCTGGAGAAGATGCAGGGCGAGGGCGCCGTGCTGACCGAGCGCGGCGGCTGGCAGCGCGAAGGCGATATCTTCTATCGTTTTGGCGCCATTCGCGCCGACGACGTGGTGCTGGACCTGACCCGCTATCGTTTCGACGGCCACGCGCTGCGCGAAGCCAAGAGCGCACGGCGCGCCACCTGGCGCGACGGCGGCTGGGTGCTCGAGGACGTGGCCATCACGCGCTTCGAGGACGACCGCAGCGTTGCCACCCATGTCGACCGGCAGCCGTGGGACACCCAGTTGACGCCCGTTGAGCTTAATCGCCTGCTGCGTCGCCAGGAGACCCAGGCGCCCAGCGAGCTGTGGGCGCACGCGCGCTATCTTCAGGCGCAGGGGCAGTCGGCAACCCAGCCGCTTTTGTATTTCTGGCAGAAGATGCTGATGCCGCTGACCATGGGCTCGCTGGTGCTGGTGGCCGCCTCTTTCGTGTTCGGCCCGCTGCGCACGGTGGCTGCCGGAACCCGGGTGTTTTACGGGGTGATCACGGGGCTGCTGTTCAAGTATTTACAGGATCTGCTCGGCCCGGCCTCCACGGTGTTTGGCTTTTCGCCGGCCTGGGCGGTGCTGGCGCCAACGCTGATCTGTGCGGCCGTCGGGCTTTATATGCTGCGTCGCAGCGGATAACGGGAGAGCGACATGCGGCGACGTTTTGATCGATGCGACGAAGTCTGGCCCGCGGGGCTGGGCCGGCGACTGGGCGCAATGCTCTACGATAGCCTGCTGCTGCTGGCCATCTGGATTGCTATCAGCGCGGCCCACGTGGCCGTGAGCCGGCTGCTGCTGGATATTCCCGCCGAACAGATCGGCCTGGGAGCGGCGCAGGTGCTGAGCCTGCGGGCCTTGATGGCGCTGTCGGCGTTTGCCTTCTTCGCCTTCTTCTGGCGCCGTGCCGGCATGACGCTGGGCATGCAGGCCTGGCGGCTGCGCGTGCAGACGCATGACGGCCATGCCATCTCGCTGCGTCAGAGCCTTGTGCGTTTTCTGGTTGGCGCCCTGTCGTTCCTTCCTTTTGGCCTTGGCCACCTGTGGCTGCTGTTCGACGGGCAGCGGCGCAGCTGGGCCGACCTGGCCTCTGGCACCCAGGTAGTGGTGTTGCCCAGGCGCTGAGCTCTGGAGGAGTGACGCTGGCTGCGCAAGGAAGTGTTGGTAAGGTGTCTGGACTGTGCCCATAATGGCAGCGTTTCGACGTCGAGGAGACCGTGATGAAACTGCTCAACCGTTCCGCCCTGAGTGTCAGACCGACCCAGCGTTTCGTGGACTGGATCAACGGCCTGGAGCCGACCACGGGCGATGACGATCTCGCCATCGCTGACGTGGAACGGGAAAGCACCGTTTATCTGATTCCGGAAATGGACTCGCCCGAGAGCCTCGACGCCTTTGTTCGCGAGCGCTACAGCGACATTCTCGAGACCGAGCTGCGCGCCTGGGAGGAGGATGAGCGGCAGTGGCCCGATGTGCTCGACTGGGCGCTGTTCGAGCGCTTCCTGCGCTACGAGCACAGCTACCTGGCGATTGACCTCGACGACGATACGCCGCTCGAGATCGCAGAGGTCGATGACGACCTGCTGATGGAAATGGATGAGGATTGATCAGCCGCGTCCGACAGCGCTGATCGCAAACGGCTCTTTTAGCCGCTGACCCCGAGTATTACGCTCGATGCCTTGAAGATGGCGCTGGCCGCAGCGCCCTCCTTGAGCCCCAGATTTTGCACACTCTCGCTGGTGATGATCGCCGCAATATGGCCGCCACCATCGAGCGCCAGCACCACTTCGCTGTTCACCGCGCCCGGCTGCAGGCGCTCGACGGTGCCGCTGAGCAGGTTGCGCGCCGAGAAGCGCGCGCCGTCGGCCTCGATAGCGATGATCACCGACGACGCCTTGATCAGGGCAAAGGCTTCACCGCCCACGGCAAGCCCCAGGTTCTCCGAGCTCTCGCGGGTGATGACGGCGGCCAGGCGCTGGCCGGGAGCGACCTCCAGCTCGACCTCGTCGTTGACCGCGCCCTGTCTGAGCGCCGTGACCGTGCCGCTGAAGTGGTTGCGTGCGCTGCTCCTCATGCTCAGCCTCCGTAGCATCAACAGATCATCGGCCATGCTGGTGGCCTGCTGGCTCAGCTCGGCAATGAAGCGCTGATGCTCGCGCTCCAGGCGATGAAAGTTCTCGATCAGCTGCTGACCGCGGGGCGTGATTCGGGTGGAGCCGCCGCCCTTGCCGCCGACGCTGCGCACCACCAGCGGCTCGCCGGCCAGGTTGTTCATCTGGTCGACGGCGTCCCAGGCGGCCTTGTAGCTCATCTTCATCGCTCTTGCCGCCCCGGAAATGGAGCCCATTTCAGCAATATGGCTGAGCAGGCGTATGCGCCCGTGACCGCCGAAGCGCCGTTCGCCGGCGTTGATCCAGATCTGCCCTTCGATGCTGATGGGCGCTTCGCTGTTTGGCATCGCGGCGTCTCCCGGGGAGAAAAGTAAGTTCGCCGCGCTGAGTGTATCAGGTTGTCGTGCGGCTTAGGTCGTGGGCTGCGAGCTGTGCCGCGGTCTCTGGAAGGGGTCAGGAATATACCGGCGGCGTCCAGCTGACCAGCGCCCAGCGCATGGGCGCGCCGCCCCGGGCCGCGCGCTCGGGGTCGGCCTCGTACCAGCGGCGCAGCCGGGCGAGTTCATCGTCGCTGAGCTCGCCCAGCGACCAGGCGACCCGCCGGGCGAATTCGTCAAAGTCGCTGGCGCCGGCCAGGCGGCTGGGCACCTCGATGTAGCTCAGCTCGGCGTGAATGCCCTGGGCGTGCAGCAGCCCCAGGGTGTAGAGATGGTCGGGAAACGAGCGCGGCTCGCGGCCCAGAGCGACAACCAGCTCGGGGTCGATGAAGTGCCCGCCCACCAGCTGGGTCATGTAGACCCGCCGGCGCGCATGGGCGTTGAGCTTGGCCAGCGCCTCGGCCAGGTCGGGCACCATGCCCGAGCGCGAAGCGACGGCGATATCGCACACCGGCACGTCGCTCCAGTCGTCCTCCCAGGCGCGCCGTAGCGGAGTGACGTTGGTTAGCCCCAGGCGCCGGGCGTTGATCATCAGCTGCTCCAGCATGCCGGGGCTGTAGTCCAGTCCCACCACGCTGCGCATGCGCGGCGCCAGCAGCAGGGCGATGGTGCCCGGGCCGCAGCCCACGTCGAGCACGCTGCGGCTGCCGGCGAGCTGCATACGCGCCACGAAGGTGTCGGCGTAGTGTCCGCCCGGCGGCTTGCTGCCCATCTGGTGGGCGCGGCGATCCCAGTCGGCGGGCGCTTTCCGACGGCGCTGCGACCGGCGCAGGTGCCGGTGGTAAAGCGCGGCAAAATCGATGTCGTCGAGGGTTGCGGCGTGCTGTTCCTGGGGGTTGCGCTTGGGCGTCATGATGATTCTGCATCCGTTGAATTAGGGGGCGTTGGTCTTAAAAAATCCTGCCTGCTAGTATTCTTAGCAGGTACGCATCTGCGTGCCTACTGGATTACCGCCAATAGCGCCGACCGCAGGTCTGGATCCACAAGGGGCGTCATCCGGTATACCAGCGGTTCTATATTACGCTGGCTGCGCGCCTACAAGAGTTCATAAAGAGGCGGCAGCGGCGTGTGAGGCATGAGAAGGGGAGATCACGATGGATATCAGCCGTCGCGAGTTTTTCAAGTTCTGCGGGGCGGGGCGGGGTTGGGGGCGTCGAGCCTCACCGCGCTCGGCATGGCGCCGGAGCCGGCCTACGCCGAATCCATTCGCCACTTCAAGCTGACCAATACCAAGGAGACGCGCAACACCTGCCCCTACTGCTCGGTGGGCTGCGGCCTCATCATGTACAGCCGCGGCAGCGGCGGCAGAAACGTCAGCCAGGAAATCTTCCACATCGAGGGTGACGCCGACCACCCGGTCAACCGCGGCAGCCTGTGCCCCAAGGGCGCGGGGCTGATCGACTTTATCCGCAGCCCCAACCGCCTGCACTATCCCCAGGTGCGTGAAGCCGGCAGCAGCGAGTGGACGCGCATCAGCTGGGACGAAGCCCTGACGCGCATTGCACGGCTGATGAAAGAAGACCGCGATGCCAATTTCGTCGAGAAAAACGCGAAGGGCGATACCGTCAACCGCTGGCTGACCACCGGCTTCCTGGCGGCCTCGGCGTCGTCCAACGAAGCCGGCTACATGACCCACAAGGTGGTGCGCTCGCTGGGTATTCTGGGTTTCGACAACCAGGCGCGCGTCTGACACGGCCCGACGGTGGCAGGTCTTGCCCCGACGTTTGGCCGTGGTGCCATGACAAACCACTGGTGCGATATCAAGAACGCCAACGTGGTGCTGGTGATGGGCGGCAACGCCGCCGAAGCACACCCCGTCGGTTTCAAATGGGCGACCGAAGCCAAGACGCACAACCAGGCCAAGCTGCTGGTGGTCGATCCGCGCTTCACCCGTACCGCATCGGTGGCCGATCTGTACGCGCCGATTCGCACCGGCACGGATATCGCCTTTCTGGGCGGTCTGATCAACCACCTGCTGGAAACCAACCGCATCCAGCACGAGTACGTGCGCAACTACACCGACATGCCGTTTATCGTGAAGCGCGGCTTCACTTTCGAGGACGGCCTGTTCAGCGGCTATGACGCCGATTCGCGCAGCTATCCGGACAGGGGCGACTGGGACTACGAGCTTGACGAGAACGGCTACGCCAGGGTTGACATGAGCCTCAAGCATCCGCGCTGCGTCTATCAGCTGCTCAAGAAGCACTACAGCCGCTATACGCCTGAGCTGGTCAGCCAGATCTGCGGCACGCCGCTCGAGCGCATGATGGAGGTGTGGAATACCATTGCCGAGACCTCGGTGCCCGGCAAGACCATGACCATCCTCTATGCGCTGGGCTGGACCCAGCACTCGGTGGGCTCGCAGATGATCCGCGCCGGCGCCATGCTGCAGCTGCTGCTGGGCAACATCGGCATGCCGGGCGGCGGCGTCAACGCGCTGCGCGGCCACTCCAACATCCAGGGGCTGACCGACCTGGGGCTGCTGTCCAGCCTTTTGCCGGGCTATCTGACCCTGCCGCAGGAAGGGGAGCAGAGCTACGCTGACTACATCGCCAAGCGCGCGCCCCAGGCGCTGCGCCCGGGGCAGATGTCCTACTGGCAGCACTACGAGCGCTTTCACGTCAGCCTGATGAAGGCCTGGTACGGCGACGCCGTGAGCGAAGACAGCAGCTGGGGATACGACTGGCTGCCCAAGCTCGACATCCCGGACTATGACGTCCTCAAGGTCTTCGACATGATGTACGAGGGCAAGGTCAACGGCTATTTCTGCCAGGGCTTCAATCCCATCGGCTCCTTCCCCAACAAGGCCAAGATCAGCGCGGCGCTGTCGCGGCTGAAGTATCTGGTGGTGATGGATCCGCTGGAGACCGAGACCTCGGAGTTCTGGCAGCACGTCGACGAGTACAACGATGTCGATACCGCCAGCATCCAGACCACGGTGTTCCGCCTGCCGACCACCTGCTTTGCCGAGGAAGACGGCTCGCTGGTCAACAGCGGCCGCTGGCTGCAGTGGCACTGGAAGGGCGGCGAGCCGCCGGGCGAGGCGCGCCCCGACGTCTTCATCATGGGCGGACTCTTCCATCGTCTGCGCGATCTCTACCAGCGCGAAGGCGGCGCCTTCCCCGACCCGATCCTCAATCTGGACTGGTCCTACAAGCGCCCCGATGCGCCGGCGCCGGACGAAATTGCTAAGGAGTACAGCGGCAAGGCGCTGGTGGATCTTCACGACCCGCAGACCGGAGAGCTGCAGGTGCGCGCCGGCGAGCAGCTGTCGGGCTTTGGCCAGCTGCGCGATGATGGCAGCACGTCGAGCGGCTGCTGGCTGTTCTGCGGCGCCTGGACGCCCGAGGGCAACCAGATGGCGCGGCGTGACAACGCCGACCCGTACAATATGGGGCAGACGCTGGGCTGGGCCTGGTCGTGGCCGGCCAACCGGCGCATTCTCTACAACCGCGCCTCGGCCGACCTCTCGGGCCAGCCCTGGGACGACAAGGACAAGCGCCTGGTGTGGTGGGATGGCAGCAGGTGGACCGGTACCGACGTGCCCGACTTCGCCGTCACCTCGGCGCCGGAAGAGGGCATGAGCCCGTTCATCATGAACCCGGAAGGCGTGGCGCGCTTCTTTGCCCGGGGCAATATGGCCGAAGGCCCCTTCCCCGAGCACTACGAACCGTTCGAGACGCCCATCGGCCGCAACCCGCTGCACCCGGACTCACCCGCGGTGACCAGCAACCCGGCCGCGCGGGTGTTCCGCAACGACATGGAGCTGTTCGGCAGCGCCGAGGAGTTTCCCCATGCGGCGACCACCTACCGGCTGACCGAGCACTTCCATTTCTGGACCAAGCACTGCCGGATCAACGCCGTCACCCAGCCACAGCAGTTCGTGGAGATCGGTGAGGCCCTGGGCAAGGAGCTGGGGGTCAAGGCCGGCGATCGGGTGCGCGTCTCCTCCAACCGCGGCTATATCGAGGCGGTGGCGGTGGTGACCAAGCGGCTCAGGCCGCTGCAGGTGGACGGCAGGACCGTGCACCACGTGGGAATTCCGCTGCACTGGGGCTATGTGGGACTGGCCAAGAACGGCTATATCACCAACACCCTGACGCCCTTCGTGGGGGACGCCAATACCCAGACGCCGGAGTTCAAGTCCTTCCTGGTCAACGTGGAGAGGGTGTGACTATGGCGACACTAGACGTTATCGCACGCTCAGCCACCACGACACCGAGCCCCTCGGTGCGTCAGACCGACGCGGTGGCGAAGCTGATCGACACCACCCTGTGCATTGGCTGCAAGGCCTGCCAGGTGGCGTGCATGGAGTGGAACGACCTCCGCGACGAAATCGGCGTTACCGAGGGGGTGTACGACAACCCCAGCGACCTGACGGCCGAATCCTGGACGGTGATGCGTTTCGCCGAGCACGCGACAAGCAGCGACGACCTGGAGTGGCTGATCCGCAAGGACGGCTGCATGCACTGCGCGGAGCCGGGGTGTCTGGAGGCCTGCCCCAGTCCCGGCGCCATCGTGCAGTACGCCAGCGGCATCGTCGACTTCAACCAGGATCACTGTATCGGCTGCGGCTACTGCATTACCGGCTGTCCGTTCGATATCCCGCGCATCTCCGAAAAGGACAGCAAGGCCTACAAATGCACCCTGTGTTCCGATCGGGTGGCGGTGGGTCTGGAGCCCGCCTGCGTGAAGACCTGCCCCACCGGGGCCATCGTCTTCGGCACCAAGGACGACATGCAGGAGCATGCCGACTGGCGCATTGCCGATCTCAATCGGCGCGGCTTCGACAACGCCGGGCTCTACGATCCTGCCGGCGTCAACGGCACCCACGTGATGTACGTGCTGCACCACGTTGACAAGCCCGGGCTCTACAGCGGGCTGCCCCAGGATCCGTCCATCAGCCCCATGGTGGGCGCCTGGAAGGGCCTGACCAAGCCGCTGGCGATGCTGGCCATGGGGGCCACGGCGCTGGCCGGGTTCTTCCACTACGTGCGGGTGGGGCCGAATCGTGTGACGGCTGAGGATGAGGCCGCGGTGGAGGCCGAGGCCGACAACGAGAATGCACCGGCGTCGGTGGAGCATCGTGGTCCAGGCTCGGGAGGAGAGTCCAATGAACAGTGACAACAACCAAGACCTTCAGCGTTACAATGCCAATGAGCGCTCCAATCACTGGGCGGTAGCGCTGCTGTTCATCCTGGCCGGGCTTTCGGGTCTGGCGCTGTTCCATCCGGCGCTGTTCTGGCTGAGCAACCTGTTCGGCGGCGGTACCTGGACGCGCATTCTTCACCCCTTCATCGGGGTGGCCATGCTTGTGCTGTTCGCCTTCATGGTGATGCGCTTTGCCGGGCGTAACCGGCTCAAGGCCCGCGATCGCCAGTGGCTGTCCCGGTGGCGTGATATGCTGGCCAAGCGCGATGAGAACCTGCCGCCGGTGGGCAAGTACAACGCCGGCCAGAAGGTGCTGTTCTGGGTGCTGGTGGCCAGCATGGCGGTGCTGCTGCTCACCGGCATCGTGATCTGGCGCGCCTACTTCAGCGACTTTTTTGCGGTGGGCATTATCCGTTTTGCCAGCCTGCTGCACGCCTTCGCCGCCTTTGTGATGATCTGCGCCATCATCGTGCATATCTATGCGGCGATCTGGGTGAAGGGGTCGGTCGATGCCATGCTCTACGGCAAGGTGAGCCGGGCCTGGGCGCGCAAGCACCACAGCCTGTGGTACGACGAAGTGCGCGAGAAAGAAGAGCGCTAGTCACTCCTTGCAAGAGTGCTCTAATGCAGTGTCAGACGGCGCCCCGGGGCGCTGTCTGTTTATTGGTACCCTTTGGTACCCTGCCCTTCAGGCGACTGGATCCATCGACAAAGGAGTGAGCCCGTGTCCGCTAAAATTCTTGAGCCCGGGCAGATTGAAGCCTCGGCGATGACGCCGCCCTTTGTGCAGGCGCCCCCGCCCGATCTGTTTGCCCAGCGTGCCAAGCGTCTCGAGAGCCTGTCCGAGGGCCACGCCATGGGCACCTATCTGCGCCTGCTGGCCGGCGTCTGCCGAGCGCAGCAGGCGGTGCTGGACGCCCCGCCCGAGCTGCCCGAGCTCGATGCCCAGCGACTCGGCGCCGCCTTCGAGCACGCGATGCCGCCGCTGGCGGTGGATACGCTGCTTCACGAGGCCGGCTGGCAGACGCTGCTGGACGCCTGGCTGGGTACCTTTGCCGAGCAGAACAACGCCCTGCCCGAGGCGGTGACCGACGCCCTGGACAGGCTGCGCCAGGCCGACGCCGACCGGCGCCGCGCCTGGGCCGCGGCGCTGCTGGGCGGGCGCTTTGGCGAGCTGCCCGGCGCGCTGGTGCCTTTTCTCGGCGCCGCCCTGCAGCTGGCCTGGCGCCACTGGCTGGATGCCGTTGACGTCGACGCGATTCGCGAGCGGGAGGATCAGACCGAATGCCCCTGCTGCGGATCGCTGCCGGTGGCCGGAGTCATCCGCCACCGCCGTCCCATCGACGGCGTGCGCTATCTGGTGTGCTCGCTGTGCGCCGCCGAGTGGCACTATGTGCGCCTCAAGTGCAGCTACTGCCTGAGCACCCGCGAGCTCGACTACCTGCACTTCGACGATACGCCCCACGGCGTCAAGGCCGAGGCCTGCCCCGAGTGCCATACCTACCTCAAGCAGCTCTATCTGGAAATCGCTCCGGACGGCGAAACGCTGACGGCGGATCTGGCCAGCCTCGATCTGGACCTGCGCCTGGCCGAACAGAACCTCCAGCGCCGCGCGCCCAACCTGCTGCTGGCGCCGGGCGGCGACGGCGCCGAGGAAGGCGATCTGGAAGGCAGCGGCGCGTGAAGCAGGGAGCAGGGCAGGGGGTGCGCCGATGAACTCGCCCCAGGCGCCGCGTCCGCCCTCGGTGGAGCGGCTGTTGAACGCCGGCGGCATGGGCGAGCTTGAGGCGCGCTTTGGTCGCGAGGCGCTGCGCGAGGCGGCGCGCGAGCGTCTGGCCGAGCTGGGTGAGGCCTTCCGCGAGGGGGCTTTGACGCTCGAGCTGCTGGATGAGAAATCGCTGGTGGCAAGCGTCGCCGCCCGCCTGGAGCGGCGCCACCGCCCGCGGATGCGGCGCCTGTTCAATCTCACCGGCACGGTGCTGCATACCAATCTGGGCCGCGCGCCGCTGCCGGAAGAGGCCATCGACGCCGTGGCGCGGGCGGCGCGTCACCCGATCAACCTGGAGTTCGACCTGGCCAGCGGCCGGCGCGGCGACCGCGACAGCCTGGTGGAGCCGCTGCTTCGCGAGCTGACCGGCGCCGAGGCGGTGACCGTGGTCAACAACAACGCCGCCGCCGTGCTGCTGGCGCTCAGCGCCCTGGGCGCGGGCCGCGAAGGGGTCATCTCCCGGGGCGAGCTGATCGAGATCGGCGGCGCCTTTCGCATTCCCGACATCATGGCCCAGGCCGGGGTCACGCTGCGCGAGGTGGGCACCACCAACCGCACCCATCCCCGCGACTATGAAAACGCGATAGGCGAGCACACCGGGCTGCTCATGCGGGTGCACGCCAGCAACTACTGCATCGAGGGCTTTACCGCCAGCGTCGAGACCCGGCGCCTGGCAGCGATTGCTCACCAGCGCGGGTTGCCGCTGCTGGAAGATCTGGGCAGCGGCAGCCTGGTGGACCTGTCGCGCTGGGGGCTGCCCCGGGAGCCGCTGGTGCAGGAGTCGCTGGCCGGCGGCGCCGATATCGTCACCTTCAGCGGTGACAAGCTGCTGGGCGGCCCCCAGGCGGGGATCATCGTCGGGCGCCACGAGCTGGTCGAACGCATCAAGGCGCATCCGCTCAAGCGGGCGCTGCGCGTCGACAAGCTGACCCTGGCCGCGCTCGAGGCGGTGCTGCAGCTGTACCGCGACCCCGACCGGCTCGCCGAGCGGCTGACCAGCCTGCGGCTGCTGACCCGGCCCGAGGCGGACATTCGGGCCCAGGCCGAGCGCCTGGCGCCGCGGATCGCGTCACGGGTGGCGGCCAGGCTGGGAGGGGGCTGGCGCGTCACGGTGGAAAGCACGCTGGGCATGATCGGCAGCGGCGCCCAGCCGGTGGCGCGACTGCCAAGCGCAGCCCTGTGCCTGCGCCCGGAAGGAACGCGGCGCGCGCGCCGCCGC